>CANGLD010000073.1 GCA_947454475.1 Oxalobacteraceae bacterium | reverse complement strand
GTTTCCTGTGTTTCTTCTAAATAGACACGACCTGAACCTTGCACTTGCAAAAAGAAAGCTTCAATTGCGTTATCTACCCACACTAATTCTTTGCCAACCAAAGAATTTTTATCTGTCATTTCAGCTCTAGAAAAATAAGGTACGACTTTGTTGCCCACAACCCGACCGCGTAAACGCATATTTTTTAATTCAGGATAGACAGCAGATAAATCTATCGTCAGCAAATCATCAGGCACACGATAAAGAGGAATTTGATATTTACCAATTCGCGTTCTAGAACCTCTAAGCAAAGGTTCGTAGTAGCCCGTAATCATGCCGTTCGTGCTGCCATCCGCATTGCTCACAACATGCGGAATAAATTGACCTTCGAAAAAATTCCTCACTTCTGCAACATCTTCAGCATTCACCATCACAGCAGATGCACAGACTTCTTTCCACACTGCGCGCTTATTTAATGCATCACACGAAGCAATGAAGGCAGGCCATGCTTGACGCACATCATCTTCAGCCCAGCCCACCAAATTATTAAAACTCACTGCGCGCAATGTTTCTGCTTTGGGCTCGATTTTTAATTCAGCTTTAGGTTCTATTTTTAATTCTACTTTTGGCTCTACCTTTTTTTCATCTGAAGGGGCAGGTATCTCAGGCGCCACTGGGGGTAATTTTTTAACTGGGCTGATTGAACAGGCAGCAAGCAATAAAAAGAGTGCAATACTTAAAGCAGTTAAACTAAAGCGTCTAAGAGCAAAAGGTGAGCGTGATGTGGTTATTATTTTTGGAAGCTGGACTAGCATTGTCGGCACTGATTTTTATTGTTTGGTGGACCATGTTTTCAGGTCAGGAAGACGAAACGCAAGATAAAGATTAATGCAATGTGCGAGGCAGAGACAACACAAACTCTGGAATTTTTGCCTCAAATTGCTCGCCATCTTCTGCGACACAAAAATATTCCCCATGCATGGTTCCTTGAGGGGTAACGAGCGAAGTACCACTCGTATATTCAAATTGTTCACCGGGCTGCAGTAAAGGCTGATAGCCCACCACACCCAAACCACGTACTTCTTCTACATGATCATTTGCATCCGTAATCACCCAATGCCGCGATATCACTTGCGCAGCAACGGTGCCCGTATTTTTCATGGTGATTGAGTAAGCAAACACAAACCGCGCATTATCTGGATCAGATTGATCTTCCAAATACTGGGTTTGAACCGTTACCGTTACTTCATAAGCCGCCATGTGTTTTACATCCTAGATTTAATTTTGTAATGCATTTCAGTTCAGAATGAACCAAGTTATTCACTCAAATTGTTTAAACAAATAAAAAGTGAAGATGCACATGATAACGTTAACTTGAGACCTCATGTATTACTCACTCAGCGAGAGCCAGAGGCGTGATTCCAGTCAAGGTAAAATGTCTCATCAGATCACAGGAGAAAACGAGCATGGCTAACTATCGTATCGCACCCAGTATCTTATCGGCAGACTTTGCCCGTCTGGGCGAAGAAGTCAGAAACGTGGTCGCCGCAGGCGCAGACATTATCCACTTTGACGTCATGGACAACCACTACGTTCCCAATCTGACAATTGGTCCTTTAGTGTGCGAAGCGATCCGTCCTCATGTGCAAGTGCCTATTGATGTGCATTTAATGGTAAAACCAGTCGACCGCATCATCCCGGATTTCGCAAAAGCGGGCGCAAACATCATCAGCTTCCATCCCGAAGCATCGGAACACATAGATCGCTCACTCCAACTCATTCGTGATCAAGGCTGTAAAGCGGGTTTAGTCTTTAATCCAGCAACTCCCCTGCATTATCTAGAGCATGTGATGGATAAACTTGATTTGATACTCATCATGTCGGTCAATCCCGGATTTGGTGGCCAGTCTTTTATTCCTGAAGCACTGAAAAAAATAGCGGCCGTCAGAAAAATGATTGATGCCTCTGGTTACGACATCATGCTAGAAGTTGATGGTGGCGTAAAAGTTGACAACATCGCTGCAGTTGCAAAAGCAGGTGCAGATACCTTTGTCGCGGGCTCCGCAATTTTTGGCAAACCTGACTACAAAGCAGTCATTGATGCCATGCGCACTCAACTCGCATCAGCATGACGTTAACAAATCCAACTCTGCTTACCAATATACATGGTGTCATCATTGATCTTGATGGCACCATGGTTCATACCGCACCAGATTTTCAGGTGGCGATCAATCTCATGCGTGATGAATTCAACTTAGCTCCGCTATCAATAGACACAGTTATTGAGTTTGTTGGCAAGGGTTCGGAACATCTCATACAAAACATATTGCAAGTTGGATTTGATGAAGCAACTGCGCATCAACATTTTGATCAAGCTTTAGATCGCTATCAACATCATTACTTCAACATCAATGGCAAACATAGTCATGTCTATGAAGGCGTAGTAGAAGGTTTAAGCAAAATGCAGCAAATGGGTTTGCGCTTAGCCTGTGTCACCAACAAACCCCACCGCTTTGCTGTGACTTTGCTTGAAAAAACTGGCTTACATGATTATTTCGACGTGATCTATGGCGGCGATTCCTTCCCCAGAAAAAAACCCGATCCGCTACCTATGCTCACCGTTTGTCGAGATTTTTCCTTAGAAGCTGCGCAAGTTTTAGCCATCGGCGATTCATCCAATGATGCACAAGCCGCCCGCGCTGCAGGATGCAAAGTTTTTACCGTACCTTACGGCTATAACCATGGCCAGCCTGTACAGTCGATTGATTCCGATGGTATAGTCGACTCGTTACTTATTGCGGCGAATCGCATTGCCGCCTGATCTACAACATCATGTTCCTCACTAAAAAACCTAAGCTGCTTGCCCCAGGTGCCTTTGAGGCCTGGCTATGGCGACGCTGGCTGACGCACTGAGATTGATATTGCGCAGTCTGTGGGTTAACTCTTTTTATCTTCCCCACAGGTTTTTTTAAGGCTCACGCCGCTCCATTACAATAGCGGCCCGGAGAGAACATGACAGAACTTGAATTCAAATCGCTAGCCGCAGAAGGCTATAACCGTATTCCACTCTTAGCAGAAGCATTTGCGGATCTGGAAACACCGCTCACTCTTTATCTCAAACTCGCTCAAACACAAAACGCAGGCAAAAATACTTTTTTGCTGGAATCCGTTGTGGGTGGCGAACGTTTTGGACGCTATTCCTTTATTGGTTTGCCCGCCTCAACACTGTTACGCAGCTATGGCAATCGCATTGAAGTCGTTGAGAATGGCAAAATCATAGAAAGCATTCAAGATAATCCACTCGATTTCATCGCTGAATTTCAAGCGCGTTACAAAGTAGCCCTCACACCAGGTCTACCGCGTTTTTGCGGCGGCCTCGCTGGTTACTTTGGTTACGATGCAGTGCGCTATATCGAACCTCGTTTAGCAAACAGTGCACCCAAAGATGATTTACAAGTTCCAGATATACAGCTTTTGTTAACGGAAGAACTGGCTGTTATTGATAATCTATCCGGCAAACTTTATCTGATTGTTTACGCCAACACGCAGCAACCAGAAGCTTATGCAAAAGCGCGTCAACGATTAAAAGATCTGCGTACCATGTTACGTCGTGCAGTCGATGCACCCGTCACTTCCAGCTCAGTCAGAACTGAAGCCATACGCGATTTTGAAAAAGCAGACTATCTCGCTGCAGTACTCAAAGCTAAAGAACTAATCATGGCAGGCGACTTAATGCAAGTGCAAATAGGTCAACGCATACGCAAACCATATGTTGATTCACCTTTATCGCTCTACCGTGCATTACGTTCACTCAATCCATCGCCGTATATGTATTTTTATAATTTCGGTGATATGCAAATCGTTGGCAGCTCACCAGAAATTTTAGTGCGCAATGAAAGTGTGAAAGACGGCGGCAAAAAAGTCACCATACGACCATTAGCAGGCACTCGCCCTCGTGGTAGTACAGCTGAGCATGACATTCAACTTGCTACAGAATTACTCGCTGATCCCAAAGAAATTGCGGAACATGTGATGTTGATTGATTTAGCTCGCAATGATATCGGCCGCATTGCTGAAATTGGCAGTGTCAAAGTCACCGATAAATTCGTAATTGAAAAATATTCCCACGTACAGCACATCGTCTCGAATGTAGAAGGATCACTCAAACCGAATATGTCTAACCTTGATGTATTACGCGCGACCTTCCCTGCAGGCACCTTATCTGGCGCACCTAAAGTACGTGCTATGGAAATCATAGACACACTAGAACCAGTTAAGCGCGGCATTTACGGTGGCGCTTGCGGTTATTTATCCTTTGGTGGCGAAATGGATTTAGCAATTGCGATCCGCACAGGCGTGATCAAAGACGGCATGCTCTATGCACAAGCTGCTGCTGGCATTGTTGCTGATTCCGTACCTGAAATGGAATGGCAAGAAACCGAGAACAAAGCACGCGCTGTATTAAGAGCAGCAGAACAAGTGCAAGATGGTTTGGATGGGGAGATCTAACATGCTACTCATGATCGATAACTACGACTCCTTCACTTACAACTTAGTGCAATACTTCGGTGAACTCGGTGAAGATGTACACACCTATCGCAATGATGAAATCACCCTAGATAAAATCGCGGCACTCAAGCCGGATCGTATTTGTATTTCGCCTGGTCCTTGCACACCAAATGAAGCTGGCGTTTCAGTACCCTTGCTACAAAATTTTGCTGGGAAATTGCCCATACTAGGTGTTTGTTTAGGACATCAAAGTATAGGCGCTGCCTTTGGTGGGAAAATTATTCGAGCACAGCAAGTCATGCATGGCAAAACTTCTGTCATCCATCACACTGGCACCGGTGTTTTTAAAAACATACCCAATCCTTACACAGTGATTCGTTATCACTCACTAGCGATTGAACGTTCTTCACTACCCGACTGTTTAGAAGTCACCGCATGGACAGAGGATGGTGAAATCATGGCAGTGCGGCATAAAGAATTTGCTATAGAAGGTGTGCAGTTTCATCCTGAATCGATTTTGTCCGAGCATGGCCACGCCTTATTGAAAAATTTTCTTGAAACTTAAAAGCTAGTCATGACCCTCACACCACAACAAGCGCTACTGCGCTGCATTGAACATCGCGAAATCTTCCACGATGAAATGCTAGATTTATTCCGACAAATCATGGGTGGAGAAATGTCTCCCGTCATGATTGCTGCGCTCACTATGGGTCTGCGTGTAAAAAAAGAATCAGTAGGTGAAATTGCAGCAGCCGCACAAGTCATGCGTGAATTTGCTGCTAAGGTCCATGTAGAAAATAGTGACAATTTATTAGACATCGTTGGCACAGGTGGTGACGGCGCCAACACTTTCAACATCTCTACTGCCTCCATGTTTGTTGCTGCTGCAGCTGGTGCACGTGTCGCTAAACATGGTGGTCGTAGCGTCTCTTCTTCTTCAGGTAGTGCAGACGCACTGGAAGCACTAGGTGTGAACATCAATCTACAACCTGATCAAGTCGCACAATCTATACAAGCTACTGGCATAGGCTTTATGTTTGCTCCTAACCATCACGCAGCCATGAAACATGCTGCACCTGTTCGTAAAGAATTAGGTGTGCGAACTATTTTTAACATCTTAGGCCCACTCACCAACCCTGCTAGTGCACCCAATATTATGATGGGTGTGTTTCACCCTGATCTAGTCGGCATACAAGCGCGCGTCTTGCAACGATTAGGCGCTAAACATGCTGTTGTCGTCTGGGCGCGTGACAACATGGATGAAGTTTCACTCGGCGCATCCACTATGGTGGGTGAATTAGTGAATGGTGAAATTCATGAATACGATATCCATCCAGAAGATTTCGGAATGCAAATGGTAGCAAGCCGTAACCTAAAAGTAAGCAATGTCACTGAGTCCAAAGAAAAAATTCTGGAAGCACTTACTAACAAAACTGGCCCTGCACGCGATATTGTTATTTTAAATTCTGGCACTGCGCTCTACGCAGCAGGGATTGCCTCATCAATTGAAAATGGCATCGCATTGGCGAAAGAAGTCGTTGCATCAGGCGCAGCTCGTAGCAAGTTAGATCAATTCGTACAATTCACGCAAAACATAGCAAAATAAATTAGGCACAATTTTTATGTCCGACATCTTAAAAAAAATACTTGATGTAAAAGCTGATGAAGTCGCCTCCGCAAAAAAACATCAAGATCTAGCTAGCCTTAGACGTGAAGTAGAAACCAACGCAGAAGCACGAGCACAACTACGTTCTTTTGAAGGTGAATTAAAAAATAAAATCCAAGCAGGTCATGCAGGTGTGATTGCGGAAATTAAAAAAGCATCACCTTCTAAAGGCGTACTGCGTGAAAACTTTCATCCTGCAGAAATTGCACAGTCCTACGCACAACATGGTGCTGCATGTTTATCTGTACTTACTGATGAACATTTTTTCCAAGGCGCTCCAGACTATCTAAAACAAGCACGTGCAGCATGTGCCATTCCGGTTTTACGTAAAGACTTTATGATCGATCCTTATCAGATCTATCAAGCACGCTCATGGGGTGCTGACTGTGTTTTACTGATTGTTGCTGCTTTAGATCATGGATTAATGGCAGAACTCGAAGCCTGCGCACATGAACTCGGCATGGGCGTATTAGTTGAAGTGCATGATGGTCTTGAGCTCGATGCTGCATTAAAACTCAAAACGAATATGTTGGGCATTAACAATCGGAATTTGCGCACTTTTGACACTACGCTCGACACCACACTGGGGTTATTAAACCGCATACCACCTGAGAAAATGGTTATCACTGAATCCGGCATATTGGCTACTGATGACGTAAAAAAAATGCGTGACGCTAATGTTCACGCATTTTTGGTAGGCGAAGCATTTATGCGCGCTCCAGATCCTGGTATGGAACTCGCAAGATTATTTGGCTGATCATGATTATTTACGACCACGCAGCCAGCTTTTCCTTAACTTAGCACCAGCAACTGGTTTTTCTTGTAAGGTCAGCGCAAATTGTGGCGCGGTATCAGTTTTGATCTGCGCAACAAACAGCATTAATTCATCACGTCGAAACGCATGAATATGCAAAGAATCGCCATTGCGATAGCGCTTCAAAATAGTATCTAGATTTGATGCTGTGACACGCAAATCATCAATCGCAATCAATACATCGCCCGCAGACAAACCTGCTTGATGCGCCACACCACCTTCATACACAGCAGCCAATTTGCAATCATTGCCATCACGTGAAGTTCTCACGCCCAGTGCAGGTCTTGCAGTGGTATTTTTGTTTTCTAGTTGAATACTAACTTGCGCTAACAGTTTTTCTAACGGTAGATCTTTCGTTCCACGCACTGCACGATCGAATACTGCTTTCAACTGTAAACCAGTCACTTCATCAAATACAGCCTCTAATTCTGATTCAGTTAAGCCGCGCCCTGATTTGCTGCCTAGTGAATAAAAATCACGACCATAACGACGCCACAGCAAACGCATGACATCATCGAGTGATTTTTTTCCCTTAGTTTCTGTTCTTATCGTGAGGTCTAGCGTTAATGCAACCAGTGAACCTTTGGTGTAATAACTCACAATCGCATTGGTAGCATTTTCATCTTGACGATAATATTTAGTCCATGCATCAAAACTTGATTCCGCTACGCTCTGCTTCAAACGGCCAGTGCCACGCAACACACCATTGATAGTCTTAGCGAGCAGCTTCATGTAGGCAGCTTCATCAATGACTCCCGATCTTAATAAGATCAAGTCATCGTAATAACTAGTAAAGCCTTCAAACAACCACAATAAGGGCGTATACGCTTCGCGATCTAAAACATAAGGCGCAAACACAGCTGGCTTAATGCGCTTTACATTCCAAGTATGAAAATATTCATGACTACATAGACCTAAGAATCCGCGATAACCCTCGCTCATCTCAGCATGACCTTTAACAGGCAAATCTGCACGCGCACAAATTAAGGCGGTTGATGCTCTATGTTCTAAACCGCCATAACCATCACCCACCGCCTGCGTCATAAACACATAGCGTGAAACAGGCGCTTTTTTTGTAACTGGCTCAAAGAAAGCAATTTGCGCTTCACAGATTTTTTTTAAATCAGCACAAAGTCTAGCTTGATCCAGATTTGGCACCTTACCTGTCACTACAAAATCATGCGGAACTCCATGCGCCTTAAAACTCATGAGTGCAAACTCACCCATTTCAATCGGATGATCAATCAATGCATCATAATTTTCCGCACTATATGTCCCAAATCCATAGCGCTTAGCTTTTAATTCAGACATCGCCGTAGCAACGCGCCACTTTGCATACGCAGCACCTTGTGGACGCACGATATCCACCACATGCGGCAATGACTCTTGATCATGAACACGCAGAAAAACACTGCTGCCATTGAAAAATCCATGCGTTTGATCGAGATGCGCAGAACGCACTGACATATCCCATGCATAAACCTGATAGCGCAGTGTCAAAGCGTGCTCACATGGCGCAGCACGCCATGTTTGTTTATCTAGTTTTTTCAAGCGTACGGCTTTGCCTTTAGATTCCGCTTTGATTTGCACAATATTGCGGGCAAATTCGCGAATCATGTAACTACCTGGTATCCATGCAGGCAAACTAAATTCTTGACCAGCTTTGTTAGGAGTAGAAACAGTGAGCGTCACTTCATACAAATGCAATGCCAGATCATGGGCGCGAATCTGATAATGAATGTCAGTCTGACCTAAACGCACATTAAGCCTTTACATTCACAACCAAACGGCCACGCACTTGACCTGCAAGAATTTTTGGTGCCCAAGTAAGCGCATCACCCAATTTGATTTCATGAGTAATCGTTGCCAAAGTCTCGGCTTTTAATTCTTTTGCCAATAAATCCCAAGCAGCGATACGACGTGACTTAGGTGCCATCACACTATCCACACCGATTAACTTCACTGAACGCAAAATAAATGGTGCAACCGATGCAGGAAAATCCATACCTTGTGCTAAACCACAAGCAGTGACCACACCACTGTAACGCGTTTGTGCCACTGCATTGACTAGCGTATGTGAACCTACAGAATCCACCACACCTGCCCAACGTTCTTTTTGCAAAGGCTTGCCAGGCTCAGACAAAGTCACTCTATCAATTACTTCTTTCGCACCCAAGGATTTTAAATAGTCAGCCTCTGCCAGTTTGCCAGTTGATGCAACAACTTGATAACCTCGTGCAGCCAGCAAAGCAACTGCAACACTACCTACCCCACCGGAAGCACCAGTGACTAATATTTCACCACTACTTGGTGTGACACCTTGTTCAGCTAAAGCCATCACACTCAACATTGCGGTGTAACCTGCCGTGCCGATTGCCATCGCAGTACGTGATGACATACCTTGTGGACGTGGAATTAACCAATCCCCTTTTAATTTTGCACGCTCTGACAAACATCCCATGTGAATTTCACCTACACCCCAGCCGTTGAGAATAAAGGCATCGCCTACTTTCCAATCCGGATGGGTCGACGCTATCACCTCACCTGATCCATCAATGCCAGGAACCATAGGCCATTTGCGCACTACCGGTGATTTACCTGTAATTGCTAAGCCATCTTTGTAATTAATCGTTGAGTAATCTACTGCTACGGTGACATCACCGTCTTCAGGCAACTGCGCATCATTCAGCTGAGTTAACTCTGCTTTGGTCGTGCCATCTTCATTTTTATTTAATAAAATTGCGTGAAACATAAATACTCCGTTAAAAATTATTTTATTTAGTAAGCGACGATGAATTTATTTATTTAATCGAAGCGAGTTTT
>CANGLD010000072.1 GCA_947454475.1 Oxalobacteraceae bacterium | reverse complement strand
CTCCGTCTCCGCCAGTTTGTCAAGCTCAACAAGGGTTTTTAGACAAATTTGGTATTAGTTCCCCATTCCATTCCCTCATTGTGTCTTAGCTAGCCTAACTGATGCTGGTAGGTCAGTGCATTCTCGGTAAACCTTCAGTCTAACTTCACCACGATTCGTATTGCTGCGAATATTTCTATCTCATGCCTATACAATTTGAGGCACACCTCTATAAACAATTCTGTTTTCATTTATTTGTTTTCTAAGACTGAAAAATAACCTTTCTTTTCGTATCACTTCTCATTATTTCTAGTACGATATTTACTTATAGAAATAGTATTATTTAATTAATAACTATTTCATTTGCATCGATCACCACGATCGTATTAATCCCCGTACCGGATCTTGAGTTTTATGAACAACAAAAAAAATAATGTCGTCACGCAAATTTGTGCATCTTTATTAGTCACAGCTTCTGCAATCGCTTATTCCAATTCTGCAGCGCAAGCAATCCCTGATGCGGGTTCCATCTTGCAGCAAATCGAGCGCGACAAAGCAACACGACAACTACCTAAAGCACCTCAACTGCAGGCTGCACCGGTACCTGAAGCAATGCCATCTAAAAATGATTTGCGTGTACAAGTTAAACGTTTTGAATTTGCGGGAAATAATTTACTGAGTAAAAAAATATTAGAGCAGGCTATATCAACTTATGTAAATAAGTCTCTTGGTTTTAAAGAGCTGCAAGTAGTAACAGATAACATCGCTAAGCTTTATACCGATGCAGGATATGTAGCGCGTGTTTATTTACCCAAGCAAGATGTTACGGAAGGTGTCGTAACGATTCAAATCATTGAGGCCGTGTTTGGTAAGGTCAATATTGATAATCAAGGCAAGCGTATTCCCGTTGATCTCATCAAAGGTATGGTGCAATCTCAGCAAGCATCAGGAGAATACTTAAGCCTTGAAGCGATTGATCGTTCCCTTTTAATGATTAATGAAATACCTGGCGTGAGATTGCAAGGTGGCTTATCTACAGGGAGCGTACCTCAGTCAACAGATTTGTCACTTGGCTTAACAGATGCGCCTTTAATTAGTGGTGATGTAGGAATCGACAATACGGGATCAAGAGCAACAGGTCCTGAGCGACTTGCCGTCAATGGTTATTTATTAAGTCCGCGTGGCCTTGGTGATATGGGTTCAATCAATTCGTTTGTTACGCGTGGTAGTGAGTATGTGCGTCTAGGGTATTCCATCCCAGTTGGCACCAAAGGTTTGCGACTAGGTGTGAATTCATCTTATATGCACTTTGAGGTCATCACGCCAGAATTCTCAGCCTTAGCTATTAACGGACAATCCAATACGTTTGGTTTAGATGCGAGCTATCCCTTAATTAAATCCCGAACCTTTAACCTTAATGTCTTGGGTAATCTTGATCAGAAGAGTTTTGTTAATAATGCCAATGGCGCAGTCGCAAGTGACTACAAGATTACGGTAGCGAGCATCACACTCGCCGCGCAAAAGTTTGACCAGATAGGTAACGGGGGAGCCACAAACGCAAGTGCTCAATTAGTGAGTGGTCATCTTGATTTAGGTGGTCAGATTGAGTCATCAGAAGATACAACGCTAAAGCGCGACTACAGTAAGTTAAAACTTATGGTGTCACGTGAGCAGACAATCACTCCCAAGCTCACTTTATTTATTGGTTATTCAACTCAATACGCTAATCAAAACCTCGACTCTTCTGAGAAATTTTATCTAGGTGGTGCTAGTGGCATTCGTGCCTATCCCACGTCGGAAGGCGGTGGAGCAAGAGGACAATTATTAACTATTGAGATACGCAGGCAACTCGAGCAGGGAATGACCTTAACGGGATTTTATGACTGGGGTAACGTCATGATCAACACAGATAATGGGACTGGTCAGATCAGCTCACCTGCTGCGATCAATCGTTTTGATTTATCAGGTGTGGGAGCAAGTCTTATTTATCTAGCTCCACAAGGTATCACCATCAAGGGCATCGTCTCACAAAGACTGGGAAGTAATCCTATACGAAACACTACAACAGGTTTTGATAGTGATGGGTCATTAACGCAAACCAGAATGTGGATAACTGCATCGAAAGCCTTTTGATTTATCCACCATTCTAATTAAGTTAAAAAAATAAATAAGCCGAGGTTGATATGAAAGAGCACGCTGGAATGAATCGCTTCTTCCGATTAGTATGGAGTGCTGTGAATCAAAGCTTTGTTGCTGTTGCAGAGCATGTCAAAGTTAGAGGTCATGGTAAGACAGCGGAGCCCTTAGCTAAGCGATATGTAATTCCATCATTAATGATAATGATTGCAGTGATTGTGACAGCCTCACATTGCACCTTTGTTTTTGCGGGACCTGCTGTCAATGCCTTACCGACACAAGGACAAGTAGTAGGTGGTACAGCTACCATCACGCAAAGCGGTACAGCAATGACGATTCAACAAACTACTGCGCGTGCAGCTATTGATTGGAATAGCTTTAATGTAGGAAGAGATGCAAGTGTGACTTTCCAGCAGCCTAATCAAAGTGCTGTTATTTTAAATCGTGTCGTTGGTACCAACCCCAGCGAGATATTTGGTCATGTGAGTGCCAATGGTCAGGTATTTGTAGTCAATCCGGGTGGTGTGTACTTTAGTCCAACAGCGAGTGTGAATGTTGGAGGCTTGATTGCTACCTCAAACAACATAGCACCTTCTGATTTTATGGCAGGTAGCACAACGTTTAATCGTAATGGTGCTACTGGAAGTGTGATTAACGAAGGACATCTATCTGCTGATTTAGGCGGGTATATTGCTTTACTGGCACCAGAGGTTCGTAACAATGGCGTGGTCCTAGCAACACAAGGCACGATTGCCATGGTAGCTGGTGAAAATGTGACATTGAATTTCAATAGCGACAAAACCTTAGCTGGTGTAACGGTTAGTAAATCTACGATTGCAGCATTGGTTGAGAACAAGCAGGCAATCTTGGCACCAGATGGTTTGGTAATTCTTTCAGCACAGTCTGCAGATAATCTAAAAAAAGGCATTGTTAATAACGTTGGGTCTATCGAAGCCAAAGGCATTGTGAGTGACGGTGGACGCATTCTTCTTGAATCATCGGATGTTATTCAACACACAGGTAGTATCAATGCAGATGCTACGCAAACAGGAACAGGTATTGGTGGGAACGTTAAAGTCATTGCTGATTTAAGTAATCCAAATAGTCAAACAACAATCAGTGGAACGATTAGCGCTAAGGGTGGATCAACTGGTGGTGATGGCGGATTTGTAGAGACGTCAGGCAGTCATCTAAAGATTGCTGATAGTGCGAAGGTAGTTACATCTGCAGCTAAAGGTAAATCAGGTACGTGGTTACTTGATCCTGATGGATTTACGATTAGTACTGAAGATGGTTCAGATATGACTGGATTAACATTGTCTCGTAATTTGATTGATGGCGATGTGGTTATCCTTAGCTCTCAAGGAACTCAGACTCAAGGAATAATTAATGTTAATGACAATGTAACTTGGTCTGCTAATAAGCTCACGTTAAATGCAACAAACGACATTAATATCAGAGGTGTAATGCGCGTCAAAGGAACTGGCACCCTAGAGATGAATACAGGTTCTGGTCACTATGTAAACGTTGGAATGGATTTAAATGGCTTTGTTGGTTCGGTGAATTTTGATAATAGTGGCACGGGCTTACTAAAAATTAATGGGCAAAATTACACGGTCATCAATGACTTGGGTGAGCAGGGAAGTCAAACTGGATCGGATTTACAGGGTATAAATAACTACGCCTTTCGAAACACAAACTACGCGCTAGGAAAAGATATCGATGCATCTGCGGCAGCATCCTGGAATAGCGGGAAAGGGTTTGATCCTATTTATCAGTTCACTGGTTCTGATCGTAGGTACGACGCAAATTTCAATGGGCTAGGTCATTCGATCTTAAATTTAACTCAAAAAAATCCAGGAAGTTACGCAGGTTTATTTGGGTATACCGGAGGAAGTTCAGTGATATCGAATATTTATATGAAAAATGTTTCGTTAGTAACTGATTCAGATTCGGCTAATACACGTTACGCAGGTGGACTTGTTGCTCAAAATGGTGGACTAATTCGCAATATTTTTGTTACAGGTAATATTGACATACTAAATACAACTTATACGCAGGTTGGCGGTATTGCAGGTGATGATTTCGTTGGTAGAATTGAGAACGTTATGAGTAATGCAACCATCACTGGGCGAGGTTGGTACAACGTTGGAGGTATTGTTGGTTATCATGAAAATGGATCAAGCATAGATTATGCATACTCTGCTTCAAATGTGATTTCGGGCGGTGGTGGCGCTGGTGGTCCAGCAAATGATATCGCTGGATTAGTTAGTGCAAGTACGATTTCTAACTCTTCTAGTATTCAATTACCTGGCACCTTACTTCAACCAGTTTTTGCAGCAGTTGCGCCCACGCCAAGTTTTAACGGTAATCAGCCATTGTCATTAGCACAGGAATCTGCAGCAGCTGAATCGGCTAGCGAATCAGAAGCTGCAAAGAAAGAAGAACTTACAAAAAATATTAATGAGCAAATTTCAAAGGTAATTGTTCCACCACCACCTCCAGTAGTGCCAACAGTATCAGCTCCCCCTCCTACTTTAGTTGCTTCTAATTCTGGGACTTCAACATCAGAAGGAGGAGCTTCTCAGAACAGCTCTTCTTCTAGTGGAAATAAAGAGTCAGCATCAGGGGGAGAAAAATCATCAGGCTCGGGGAAAGACAGCGACTCCGAAAAATAAATTTAACCTAGGCTTTATAGATAAGTCAGTTGAAAAAAAATAATCAAATCAATTAGATAAGAGAATTTCTCCGAAAATTATGGGGGCATTTCAAACCTTGGAAAGATTTGCAGGGAGTGATTTTCGTAAAAGTTCTTAGGTAAACCTTGATTAATCGCTCATCCCAATAAACAGTCTCGCTTTAGTTTATAACCCTGTTAATAGTGATGCCAGAAATGGGTGTTTATTCTATGAGTGTCATTCCAGCGTATTTCGCAGCGCTCACATCAAAAGTTAAAGTTTGTTCGCATCCTGCTGAGGAAGCGGTACGTTCAATTAAACAGTCAGCGAAGTCGGCTTTGCCAGTTTCAAAAATTCTTAAAGCACGTAGTACCTGATCAGCACGGTCAACGATGATCTGCTTAGTTCGCAGTAGAACATCCAAGGCCTGCTTGACTTGATCATTCGTCAGGTCGTAACAAGAAGTCAGAACCCAATACAATTCTAATATCGACACTACTGTGATGAATCCAGGCTGATCATCATCAAATGATTCAATCAAAACTGTCGCTTTGCGCGATTGCTTGGGATCATCCTGCATGATGTACCGCACCAGAACATTAGTATCTAGTCCAATCATTTCGCTGATGCTCCACGCTTGGCGATGGCTTTGTTCATATCTTCAACCGATACAGTCTTCGCAGGCTTGCCAAACATACCTTTGAGTTCTTTAACGCTGTGCGTGACCGCTATGAACTCATAACGACCGGGCGCGATCTGAATAAACTCCACCCGATCTCCAGCATCCACTTTTAAATCATTACGAACACTAATAGGAATCGTAATTTGTCCTTTGCTAGTGAGAGTTGCGGTAGACATAGTAAACCTCCTTTTTCCTTACTTTATAGTAAGGAAAAAGGCGTGTCAATTCTTATAACTTAGGACATTCCATAGTCGACTAGCTCATTGCTGAATAATCGGTATAGCCTTTTTCACCTGGCGTATAGAAAGTACTCATATCCGGATCAGTTAATGCGGCTCCGCTTTTTAAGCGTTGTACTAAATCTGGATTCGAGATGAAGGGACGTCCGAATGCGATTAAGTCTGCATGTTTAGACTGCAGCACTTTTTCTGCTGAATCCGCAGTAAAACCACCGACAGCAATATAAGCTCCTGAAAACGACTGACGTAATTTATTTTTAAGTTCTGCTGATACGGGCGGAGCACCCATTGCTGAATGATCGACAAGATGCAAATAAACTAAGCCCATGTCAGATAATTTTTTTGTCAGTGCTAAGAATTGTGTTTCTAGCTCTTCAAAATCACCTGTGCCATTAAACACACCTTGCGGAGAAATTCTGAAACCAACTTTGTTTGCTCCAATCGCGTTCACACAGGCTTGCGCAACTTCAAGCATAAAACGATTGCGTCCATCAGAACTGCCGCCATAACCATCAGTACGTTTGTTTACGATGGGATTTAAGAATTGTTCTATCAAATAACCATTTGCTGCATGTAATTCGATACCATCAAATCCTGCTTGTAATGCTAGCTGTGCAGAATGTGCGTACTCAAGAACCACATTTTTTATTTCTGTTTCTGTTAATGCGTGCGGCATAGTATGTGGCTGCATGCTGCCACTTTTATCAACCCACATTTCACCGGGGCAGATTTCCGCGCAAGGTCCCACCACTTGTGCGCCGACGGGTAAATTATCTTGATGTGAAACTCTGCCAGTGTGCATTAACTGGACAAATATTTTGCCACCTTTAGCATGAATTGCATCTGTCACTAATTTCCAACCGTGGACATGATGCGCATTAAATAAACCTGGTATACGTGGGTAACCTAAACCGTTGGGTGAGGGGGAGACACCTTCACTAACAATTAATCCTGCACTAGCACGTTGTCCGTAATATTCTGCCATTAGAGCATTGGGTGTGTTTTGTTCAGCAGCTCTACTGCGCGTCATTGGCGCCATCACAATGCGACTCGTTAATTCGATATCACCCAAAACATAATGTTCAAATAGCAGCATGATCTTCCTTAAGTTTTTTGAAATTAAAAAACCCGACACATGTGTTCTCGTATCGGGTTCAGAAAAAATTTTTTATTAAAACTTGTAACCTAGTCCAACATTTGCTTGAGTGCCTGAAGGCTCGTAGGTAACACCTGAAAAAGTTTTAGAGCTGAATTTGTATTGTAAACCTTCAATCTCAACATATAAATTATTATCAATCATAGAGCGTATGCCGATACCATAGGTATAGCCATGAAACGTAGTGGGAGTCGTTGCGACACCTTCGGTTTCTCCTTTGAAGCTTGCGTATCCTGCTTTGCCATAGATTAGTGTATTCGCCCCAGCTAAAAATCCTGGTTCAAGATAGACATTCCAAGCATTTTTGCCTAAAAATTTCACTGTGTTTGCACCTGCAACGACTGTGCCTGATTTTGCATCTGTTATAGAGTAAGTGCCACCGAAGCTGAGAACTGATTTATCCGATGTGGCAAAGCCATATGCAGCTTTCACTGATCCCGCTATTGCAGATTCACCAAAAGTTCCGGATGTTGCAGTGCCGCCTAATGTGCCGCTTACTTTGGTTGACATGCTTTGCATATTCACATCCACACCAACGCTAGGTCCTGTAAAACTTTCTGTACCTGCGATTGCAAATTGTGTGCTTAAAAACAGCAATGCTAATGTTGATGCGCTTACTATAGTTTTCATTTTTTACCATTTTCATGACTACGGATTAAAGTGCTTGAAATTTACTTTATGAAAGAAATAGATAAAAAATATTTCCCTTTTTTACAATAGCGGGCATGTGTGTGGTGAACTGTTTCTTGTCACACATAAGATGGCTGGTTTACCAAAGAATTTTGGTTGAAGTAGATGTTCAATTAAATTGAATCAGAATCAATTAAATAAAATTAATTTGAAAATAAAAATCGTAATGTGCAAGTTCGATAGCAGACATTCAAGCTGATAGAAAAGCGATAAAGTCATTTGCGAGTCCTTGTTGACTTTAATGATTAGAAATCTCTCTAATCAAACATTCAGGAAAAATATGGCTACCGATTTAAAATCAAGCAGCACACATACTCCAGCAGTTCAACAAAGTCATCTTAAAGCGGCTGAGCATAACGACGCTGCTTCTGCTGCACATAAAGAGGCAGCAAAGCATGTAGATGCTGGAGATCATAAGCAAGCAGGTTTTCATGCTGCAGTTGCGCATGGCCATACCATACAAGCACATGAGCATGGCAAAACAGCGCTATCAACGATTGCTAATACAGCTTTAGCTAAGAAATAAAGAATAGAAATTGTTTTGTAAGGGAGAGAATTATCTTAAAAAATAATTCTCTCCCTTATGGGAGAACTTAAGTGATGGAGCTTAAGTTATTGAGCTTAATGAGGATTGCGCTGCGATGATGTTGCTCGATCTTGAACGGCGTATTCTATTTTTTTATTGATCTACATCGTCATCATCTTCGGTGAGTGAATTCGCATGCTGGGCAGATACTTCATCACTGAAATCATGTTCGCCACCGAAGCTTTCGTCGTAATCAATCATCAGTTCTTCGCCGCGTGCGATGTCTCGAATGGCCGTTAAAACATAACCATCATCGAACTCGAGATTCGGGTTTTTGGAATGATTTAAGTAAGTAGAGAGGTTGACCGCATTCATACCAATTTCAGGTACGAATACGCGGCCTTTTTCAATCAGACAGAAGATGGATAGATGACGTCTAACGCTACCAGGTACTTTTTTCAGTTCGTCGCGAGAAAACTTGATCTCTTTGTTAGTGACCATGCTTTTTAAAGGTGTAGCGCCCACCTTAATATCACGTAATGCGAATACACCAATGCCATGAATGGGCGAAACGCCTAGTTTGCAATAAACCTCAGTGAGCAAATGTTCATGCAGTTTTTCTTTCAGGTTACTCATGGAGTATTAGATTGTATTTTTGCTAACTCCAAGCTTAACCCTTTTTTTATTTCCGTAATGCTGAAGCTAGGATCAAATCCTTCGCCTTGCTCATCAAGCGGTCTGCAGCGCTTACGCCACAGGCTTTGTTTAACGGTTCTTGGGCCTTTTAATAAGGCGGTCAGCGCCTGATCTGGGTAAATCCATGAAGGTTCTAACATGTTATTTCCTTGATAATATTTGTCTAATTGCATCGAGGTGTAGCGTTGTGCGATACTGTATATATGAACAGTATAAATCAAATCTCCAGTCCCATTCCCATCGAGAATACCTCGATGATACTACCAGCTTATGACTGCGCTATTTCTGCGGGATTTCCGTCTCCTGCAGCGGATCATGCGCAGAAACCCATTGATTTAAATGAACATTTAATTCGCAACAAGGCAGCGACGTTCTTGTTTCGTGTGCAAGGTGACTCCATGGTCGGGATAGGTATCTATGCCGGCGACACGTTGCTTGTCGATCGTTCTATCGATCCACGTCATAACGCGATTGTGCTGGCGGTGTTGAATAATGAATTCTCGGTTAAGCGTCTTTATAAGCGTGGCGGCGTCATTCGACTGATTTCAGAAAACCCTCTTTATCCTCCGATACAAATTAAAAATGGAGAAGAGTTATCGGTCTGGGGTGTGGTCACATTCAATCTGCATAAGCTGTATTGAAAGCTAGCGATGAAACCAAGCCCTGCCCAAATCGCTTTGGTCGATTGCAATAACTTTTATGTCAGTTGCGAGCGCTTATTCAGACCTGATTTAGTCGGACGTCCCGTTGTCGTGCTATCGAATAATGATGGCTGTGTGGTGTCGCGCTCGAACGAAGCCAAGGCACTCGGCATAGGTATGGGACAGCCCTGGTTTCAGTTAAAAGCACTCGCAGAAGAGCACAGCGTATTAGCACTGAGTTCTAACTATGCTCTATATGCAGATGTATCCAACCGCGTGATGTCGGTCTTGAGTACCTTCTCTCCGAGGCAAGAGGTGTATTCCATCGATGAGTGTTTTGTCGATTTAACCGGCATGCCAGAGTTACGAAACGTGAGCTATGCGATACATGCAAGGATTAAATCTTGGGT
>CANGLD010000071.1 GCA_947454475.1 Oxalobacteraceae bacterium | reverse complement strand
TAAATATCATCACCAGGACCTCCGACTAACAGATCTCTGCCACCTTTTCCATTTAAGAGATCGTTACCTGCTTCACCCCAGATCATTTCAGAATAATCTGACCCAATTAAAATATCATCACCTGAGGTACCAATCCGGAAAGCCGTTAATGTGGTTGCTGTAGCGGTGCTTAAACCACCTAGATCAGTGGCTGTAAATTTTAAATTGATAGGTGCTTTGAGTTGTTCTGCTGTTGGATTCCCACTTAGGCTTAGTGTTTGTCTGTCAAAAACTAACCAGTTTGGTAGTGCAGATCCATCAGCTAACGTGACATTGATAGTGAGTCTGTCATCGGGATTAGTATCTTTAAAAAGATCATCTGGAATTTTAAATACATTATCTTCATTGACTTTCCAACCTATCATTTCTAGAGGGTGGCTTAATGTAGGAGCGCGATTAAATTGTGAGGTGATGAGATGAAACGCCGTACTTGTGCTCTGCTGTGAGCTATCCGTTGCTTCAATAACGATTTGTAAAGTACCGCAGTCCTTCTCATCTGCTTTTCCGCTCAGCTGCAGTCGTTCCGCATCAAAATGCAGCCAAGCAGGAAGTGGGGATCCATCCGCTAGTCGTGCCTGATAGCTAAGCTTGTCGCCAACATCAGGATCTAGAAACATATTTGGAGCAATGTCTAGGGTAAAGGTTTGGGCTTCATCGGCATATTGCGTAGGAATATAGCCAAATAAAATAGGTGCACGGTTTAAACCTACTGGAGTTGCAGCTAATTGTTTCAGTAAATGCTCTAATTGATCAGCACCCATCAAACTAACTTGTTTTTGTGCTTCTGTTGTTGTTGTCTGCGCTATACCTTCATCTGTTTCTGAATTGAGCCATACATCGGCTGCTTGAAGAAATTGACCGTTAGTCATTTCTACTCGGGTATAACCTCGCACACGAACATCAGGTCCTTCAGAGCGGTTGAGTACATTTGCATTTAAGAAGAGATTTTTAATACCAGCTTCTTGCAGGGTTTGTAGCTCACCATCTTCGCTGACACCATTGCTATTGAGATCACGCCAGATACGAAACTCTGACCATTTCGTGTCACTGGCATTGAATACACCATCTTGGTTTTCATCAAATTCACTATGTTGTAGTGATTGCAGATCACTCATACCTTCTTTTCCTGCTTTCACATGCGACCAAAAATTAATTTCATCAAGTCGATTGATGGCTCCATTTTTATCAATATCCCATGCGAGTATGCCTTCAGTTCCTTTCATCCATGCCATGCGACGTAATTTTCCATCGCCTTCGCTATCAAATTTGACCTGACTGTCAGTGATATTGATAAATTCCAAGCCATCTTGATCAAAATCGATCACGATAGGATCGGTAGAATATCGACCTATGAAGTTAATATTTAGCACTGATTTAGCACCTGCCGAATCTGTTGCGCTTAACCAAGCGGTGACAGACGACGTGCCTCCACCCATTCCACTAAATGTATTGAGTTCCGCAACAGTTAATTGACCACCTTGTGCTGATGGCGAGCTAAGTGAATTTCCTAGGCTGACACTACCGAGTAAGGGATTTCGTTCAATAGCAATTTTTGTAGTTTGGTTACTATCTGGATCCCACGAATTGATTTGCCAGATTTCTGTTTGGCCAAATGCAATAAATCTACCCACGCGATTGCTAAGAAAAGTACGTTGTGCAGTGATAGTGGGTGTGTCATTCACTGCAACCACCATGCCATAAGCTTTCTGTGTAGTCGATAATCCTTTATCGTCACTGACAGTAAATTCAAATTCGATCGCGCCGTTATAATTCAAGGGTGCCATGATGCCTATCCGCTGATACTGCGCATCATTAAAAATCTTAACGATTTGAGAAACGCCATTGCCTACGGTTCTTGCGGAGGTGACTGCTGTTATTTTTATAGTATCGCCTTCAGGATCGGTAGCTCCTGATAATAATAAATTATGTGATAGATAAGACCACGAAGCTTGATAGGGATTAGTTTCGCCGCCATCTTCCAACATTTGAAAGCCCACTGCTTTTACTATCGGTGCATCATTGACTGCTTTTAAGTTAATAGTCAGTGTTTGCGGTGTTGACGTTAACTGGCCATCGGTGACAGCAAACTGAATTTGTCTTTCTCCATATAAGTTTTGACCAGCTTTAAAAATAATTTCATTGCGCTGTATGTCGTATCGCACACTATCTGTTAAGGCTAAAGCTTTTAAAGAGGAGATAGCTATTTTTAAATTGTCACCATCGGCATCCCAAAACATTTTTGTGATTGCTGATTCACTGATTCGAACTTCCTGATCTTCCTCTGCTTCTAATTTAGTTGGGCTTTGTGCGATGTAGATTGGTGCATCATTAACATTATTAATATCAATGGCAGCAATCCCTGTGCTAACGCCACCTTCGTTATCTGTGACTGTATATTCAAAGCTAGCAATCCCAGAAAAATCATGATCAGGATTAAATAGGAATTGTTCACCTTCCTGTGTGATGCTTCCGCCATTCACCTTACCTATACTTTGTAAACTTAGTTTATTAAACTCAGTGTCAACATCAGTAATGCCTTCTAAGATTTGGGAGCGTGAAATAGTGAGGGCAGTATCTTCAATTGCTATGAATCTTTTTTGGGGTAATAAGGGCGAATCATTAACAGGCTTAACAGTGATATCCACTTTCCCTTGAGCCAGGCCACCTGCACCATCTTCAACGGTGTAGCGAAAGCTTGCTAATCCGTTGTAATTCGCTTCTGGTAAAAAGCTGATTAAGCCATTTTGTATTTGCACTCTCCCACCGACTGCAGCATCGACAGCAACGATTTTTAATTCTTGCTTCTCTCCTCGCTCTATATCGATATCACGATCATTTTTTAACAATAGTGCAGGATCGAATAATAACTTTTGATCTTCCAGACTTTCAATTTTTTCATCGGCAATCAAAGGATTGTCAGACACAGGATCGATGCGTATTTGTGCACGTCCCGTCGTAGATAAACCTGAAAGATCAGTTACGGTATAGCTAAATCCAGCCAAGCCATTGAAATTTTCTTCGGGAGTAAAAATAATCTCACCTGAAGCACTGAGAGTGACTTTGCCATGTTCCGCAGAACCTACGGCAGTTATTTCTAAAGGGCTAGCGCCTTTTCTGCTATCTGTATCGACATCAAAATCATTCCATAGCAGCAGATGGGATGCGATATGTAAGATTTGATCTTCGCGGGCATTAATAATGCGTTCAGAAACTACTGAAGGTGCATCATCAACTGGATTGAGTTTGATACTGATCTTGCCTACAGTAGTCGCGCCACGGCTATCTTGAACAATATATTCAACAGTATCTGTGATACCGTATTGATCTGAAGGAGGGGTGTAGTGGATTTGACCATTAGCTAATAATTCAGCTCGTCCATATCCTATACGACCAATACCTATGATAGTGAGGCTATCATTTTCAACATCGCTATCATTGGCAAGCAAAGTATTACAACTAATGAGTAGAGGCACATCTTCTGATGAAACAATAGATTCACCCAACACTATCGGTGCATCATTGACTTCACGTAGTGTAATTTTTATATCACGCTCGATGACGCGACCACGCTGATCCATGACGACATAAGTAAAACCTGACTCACCTACATAATCTTTTTCAGCCTGAAAACGGATTTGTCCCGTTTCATCATCCATCAATATCTCGGCATGACGAACATTTCTTATGCCGAGTAATTTAACGCGGGATAGTGGATCGATGGAAGCTAAAATACTTCTAGCCTGCTGTTCGAGCTGAGTGTAGCCAAAGGCGACACTGACATCTTCATCCGCACCATACTGAGCGGTTGCCAGCCGTGCAAAAGGCTTAGCAGTGGTGTAAACCTGTATGGTTTGCTGCTTAGTTTCGGTCGGTGTTTGTAGACTAGCTATCACTGCTTGTTGAGTTACTAGTCCACCTAACTGTGCGCCTTTAGCGACTTGCATTAGGCTATAGACATCGGCAGGTAACACCCATTGTTCTATAGGTTTATCATTTTTGGGCTGCAGTGAGCTTACTTCACTTTGTATTTCTTGATCATTCACTTTACGGCTAAGCACCCATCTGTCATCAAAGCCATCTGCTCCACCCACAGCCTCTGAAGAGACAGGTCTGGCTAATCGTCCAAGCTGAGTATTAGCAATAGCTGCATTTGATGTTGTACTGATTTGTTTAAAGCTGATGCGCATACTTTCTAAACGTTCACGCACACTAGGATCAACCCAAATATTTTCGTTCGAAAAATAAATGACGGTATCTTGTTTGCCTAGATTTTCACCAGAAGCAATCAGACTTTGTATGATGCTTTTAAACTCACTTGCATGAGGATTCAACCCGTAGCGCTTAGCTAGTTCTTCTAATTCTAATTGTCGTTTTGACTCTATTTTTGGATCAGCTAATTCTTGTAGCAGACTCATGTCTTGTACTAGCATGATGAAATTTTCACGTAATCCATTTTCATGTTCTACGTTTAAGTTTGCAGTTTTTTCATCAAGCGTGATTTTTACGCCCATTCTATGGGCGAGCAAAGAAGTTTCACTAAGATTGGCTGAGCTGCCATCAGCAAATTGCATAGAAAGATTTTTTAGATCGATTGCAGTTACCGCCATATTAGCTAAGAGGGGATTGCTTTGATTTTCTGCTTTTGCATTGACTGCACGCAGCCGCAGATCAAATAATTCACATTCTCCTACAGAGCCATCGCTATCTAAATCCAACCAAAGACGTAATTGCGCATAAACGGGATCTGCTTCGGTGATTAAGCCATCACCATTCGCATCATAGTAAGAAAGTTCGCCTAAGCCATGCTGATCAAAGGGTGTGTCACTGCTATTAAAAATCTCACTGCCATTATCAACTAAGCCATTGCCACTTCTATCGATACACAAAATTGCTTCACTAGGTGCTATCCATTGCGTGGCTTCTTTGTAGCCATCACCATCCACATCAAATCGTGTCACGCGTTGTGTTCGTAAACTTTCCAGATCAGTGCCTACATTGCCAGGCAAATCAACTTTCTGAATTCCATCACCACCTAAATCAACTGTTATAACTTTTAACCACTGCAGGGAAATTGTTTCTCGTGCTGATTGTCTGCGTGCAAATTCTTGTTCTTGTTCGGGAGTGGCATTTGCAGCTTCACGCGGATCCAAAGGATGTTGTATGTTATAGGAATGTAATGCAGTTTGAGCAGCGCTCATTGTTAAGCGTGCTGTGTCAACATCCTTATCAGCTAGTCCAAGCTGCGCAATATTGCCTTTAATATTGTTTTGTTCAATTGAGTCAGTGACCGCGAGCTGAACGGTAGAGAGTGCTTTCCATTTCGCGGATGCGTTATCGAATTCATGTTGTAGTCTAATCCGCTCTTGTTCTACGGGGCTACGATTTCTCAGCCATGCAGATTCTGTTTGCCAGTTTTTTTCTTCATTACCAAATTTACTAATAAGATGCTGCACTTCCCATGCTTGTACCAAGGCTTCCGGTGATAGCAGAGTTTCTGCATACAGCTTTTGTAAATCTTGTCGTGCTATTCCTAAATAACTAGGGGTGCCACTCAGTGGATCAGATACCTCACAAATGAAAAAATAATTATTAATGCCATTCTCTGTGCGGCTAGGCCAGCTAGAGATCCGTACACTAGGCATGCGCGTGGCAATTAAAACAAACGCATGGTCAGGATCACGAATTGATTTATTCGCTTCTGCTAATTGCTTCTCAAGCGAAGGCAATAGTTTTTGCATTTCTGTATTGAGAATGGAAGCACCTAATTCATTGTGTCCAGTCAGTCGATAACCTAACGTGCCATCGGCATTGCGTAATAGAGTTGCTATGCCTTGTGGTGGTGGAGGTGGAGGATCTTCAGCAAAGAGTTCATCTAATACAAACGCTGCAACCACCATCACAATAGGATTAATAGGAATGATCGCTCCCGCTCCCATCAGACTAGTAGACGCAGAAGTTAAATAACCTATGCTATTAACTGCAGAGATAACCGTAGCGGATGCTGAACCCAACTGATGGTTTTCAATCATCTTGCCCAAGTTTGCTAAATTGGCAATGGAGAGCAGAGCGCCTATGGTGGTTAAGGCTGAGAGTTGAGTGTCGGTTAAATAGCCAGAACCTGTTAATCGTCCAGCAAAATAATTTGTGCTGTGTAATAAGCCGACAACTCCACCAACTTTAGCTAGTGTGTCACCAGACTGCAGTGAACGTAATGAGCTGATTAAGCTGAGACCGCTGGATGCATCCTTCACCATGTTGTCAAAGGGTAGGGTGGTCATACCCTGAGTGCGGCCATAATCTAAAACGAGTCGTGCACTGGCTAAGATGAGACCGGTATTATCTTTTTGACGTAAAGCAGTCAGAAAATCTGCTACATCACTGTAGATTTGATTGCGATCTTTTTCGGTGAGTTGTACCGGATCCGCTGTTATTGGGATGTTTTCTGTTTTTTTAATCTTGCCAGTACTATCAAGGGTAGAAAGTGTCCGAGTTTTATTCGAGTGATTCGTAATATCGTATAAATACAATACTTCATTATTCATTACGTATTCTGTGGTGACAGTGGTTTCTAATTCTTCGCCATTACCATTTTTCTTAATAACTCTATAGGTAAACTCGCTGAGCTTTTCTTCAATGCGTACACTTTTTACTTCACCTTGAGCATCTGAAATCGTCGTAATACGCTTATTGTTGTTAATGAATTCTTCTTTCATTACTTCTAAGATACGTCTGTCTTCATCGCGAACAATACGTAATACAGTGCCGTTTGGTAATTTGGAGATCGTAGTCGTCCCGACTAAATTATCCTCGGGAAGCGTAGAAACAATGTCTAATTTTGTATTTGTGATTGGACTTTGTTCAAATTTTTTAACTTTTTCACCATTTACATCATTCTCGATAAATTTTCCTACATAGACTGAAGCAGTCAAGCCAGTGTAATGAGTAAATTCAATCTCAGATCCGCTAGCATTCAATGATTTTGTAACCCGCCAGCCATTAGCCAAAAGTTCTATACGCTCATTAGCATTAACGGTCACGCGTGTACTATTGACCTCGCCTGTTACTTTGTCAGTTTCTTTTAAATATAAAGTACCTGAGCCATCAGAATTAAATACTCCAACACCATATAGAAGATGGCTATAAATAATTGTCCCATCCGTTAGAATTTCTTGCGTATTACCATTCCCATGCCGTATTACTTTTACACCGGTTTGGATGTTGGTATCAATAACAGCACGTAATCCTTCTAACCAAGCCTGAGAATTTTTTTCTATAAAATCTTGTCGAACCCATCCTGCCTCTAGTTCAGGAAACTTAGTTTCAGCTGCTGTTTCTGATCCTATTGCTTTTCCTAATACAAAACTACCAAATAATAATTCTGCAGCTCTTGCTATATTCGCAGCGGGAAGAGCACGAAATAATATTTCACCTATTCCACCTAAAACATCGGCTAAACCCTTAGGTAAGTGAAGAAAAGATTGTAAAGCTAAGCTAATGCCACCAGTCGCTTCACCAGGTTTAGAAAATAAAACAGCGACATAAGCCGCCCAAGTCATTGATAGATTATTATTATCAATACCCAGTTTTTTATTCAGCCATTCGAGATTTTGACTAATTGTTTCATGCGATAGAGAGGTAACTTCAATTTCTTTTAATTTTGTCAAATCACCATCAACATATTTTATGCCTTTTATTACCCCCTTATTTTGCTGATGTAATCCTTGTACGGTTGTTTCATCTTCAACAGTCAATCCAAAAATTTTCCCGCCTTGCCTACCGCCGATTTGAGCTGCCAGATCGATCATTCCAGTATTTTTATTATAGGTCACTAAATTTAACTGGATTTCGCTAGCGTTATATTCATCTATTTTCTCTTTGCTAAAACCCATAGCCGTCATAGCTATTCCACCGCCAGGCGAATTAATAGTTACTACTTTTAATTGCTCAGACTTTAATCCAAAAATACCCGTATTTTCTGATGAGCCTGGATTACCATTTAACAATAGCATGCCTGTATTACGTGCATTAGCGCCGCCTAAGCTTTGTCCGGCGATGATAAATTCTTTTAAATTTTGAATGCCACCTATAGATTTAACAATATCATTAATGGCATTTCTAAATATAGTGGATTCATATAACTGAGTTGATTGACGTGCTCCTATATGCATTAAATCTTCATATGTGTCAGTTTTATCATTGAATAATCCGTTTGTGCCTGCTATCCCAACAACAATAGATTTCTCTTTTTTATTAAAAGAAATAAATGCATCAAGACCAGTATTCATATCTTTAATTACAGCAGAGAAAAAATAGCCATCTACATTTTTTATATCAAAAGGTATTCCTCCTTTATTTAATGCATCTATATCATCAATTAATAGCATAGGCTTGTTAGGCTCTATACCTCCGCCGTTACCATTGGCATAAGAAGTTTGTGAAGCTATTAGACCTAGATTAAATATTCGTGCTTCTTCTTTAGTGGGATTTTTATTTTTTTCAATAATGTTTGGCGGGGTATTTGTCATGACTTATTCCTTATGACTTGATTTATTCGCAAAGGTCTATAACCATGTAGCCTGACCGCGCTACAAATATTTTTGCCCTTTGATCACCGCGTCTTATGTAGGCTAAAAATCTGCATCCATTAGGTGAAATAACGCTGTTTGGGCCAACTCGACCTTCTTCTATTTTTAAAAGTTTATTTTCTGTTTCTAAGTAAATGCCATATTTTTGCCATGCGTTTTGAATATTATTAGGCGCCCACAATATTCCCAATCGTGTGCTGTATGCGGCATAGGTAGCAACTTCTTCTCGTTGCCAAAATGAAATGAGTTTTGGTGGTTTGTGATATGTGACTTTTCCACTCGGATAAAGAGTGATTGAGGACTGATAAGCTACGCGTGTATCAAAGTAGGATTCATCCCAAGCTTGATAATTAAAATATTCTTTAGATACACCACCTATTAATAGATCGACTTTTGTGTTATCCGGCATAACTAATTTAGAGAGTGTGACGGTGTCTTTTTTAGGTGTCCCTTGAAGAGTTAATCCAACTTCGTACAAATTCCCATGCTCAGGTAAAAGTGGGACTATACGACTCATTTCTAGAGGGGCTGTATTTGAATTTATGATTTTGTAAGAGTTGGCTTTTGGATAAAATTGACAAAGATAATTAGGAATATAGTGTTCAGTTTTCCTTTCAACTTGCCTGAGTTTTTCTCCCCATTGTCCTACCAACCATTCGCCTCCTTCAAAAGCTAAACTTTTTTCCGGTGAGGGATTAAATCTCACCATCAAGTCTCTCTTGTGATTTAGGCATACTAGTTCGCCACGATAGCCTGAGTCTTTAACTTCACCCGTATCAATGTTTAAAGAAATGATGCGCGGTGCATCTTTATCACTTCCTTCCCAACCTGGGTAGCTAAGTGTAGAAAATGCTATCTCTTTATCATTGAGCCAAAGCAGATCAGATTGAAAATTAAAATCTTTGCGTAGCCAATGCTTTTTAAAACGATCAAGTTCTTCGGTAAAATATTTGCGTTCTTCTTCCGTAGGGTTGGCTGCTCCTTTACTACTTATTAAATCACTGTAATCCTCACTCCATAACCGTTCTTGGCTAAGCAGGTTGCTAGTGTAGAAAAGTAGGCTGATTAAAAAAAATATCCTCAAGTGAGAGCAGTTAAAAAAATCTAACCATGAATAGCGAATGATATTTTTTAAGATGGGATTGCGTTTGATGGCCATGAATTTTCGGCAGTAAGTTTAAAATTAGAATTAGAGATCTTATCTGCTAACACTAAAAATGAACGTGGCGAATTCGCCTCATGTAAAGATTGAATACAATCTTTTATACAGATAAATAAGTTCAATTTAGATTTTGTGCGATACGCAGCGATTTTTTTATAGTAATTGCGCTGCTGTTTTTAGGTGTTCGTTCAGAGATTCGCTAAGAATCTCTGAGAACTAGCTGTGAATTTATTTTTCAGAAGCTGCTGATATTTTCTCAGACTTTGTTTGGCACGGTGTATTCATTTTTACTACCATGTTAGAGGGGTAATCAAATCCAGATCCACTGCTAGCATCAACGGCATAACCTATCACGCCTCCCACAAGCAGATTGCCCCATACGCCTGTGTTACTTTTGGATTGAAATTTCTCAGATGATTTGGATTCTCCTTTTTTGCAGTCGATTGCTAAATCGCCGTAAGCTTTTTGAATAACGACTGAACCAGGTGTTTTGACTAACCAACTACCTTTGTCATTGATGAGCGTGCAACTTGCCTCTGTTAGTGGCTCACCTTCACATGTCGTATTGACTGTAACAGTTTGATG
>CANGLD010000070.1 GCA_947454475.1 Oxalobacteraceae bacterium | reverse complement strand
TCTGTAAAAAAACTGACTTCGGGGACTTTGTAATCAGCTAGTCTTGATGCGCAATGTTGTTGAATCTGTTCATGCGTGAGATTCGATTTTGGTGCGTAGATATATGCATGCACCCGCTCACCTAGAACGGGACAAGGATGACCCACTACAGCTGCTTCCACGACACCATTCAGTGCCATGATAGTGTTTTCTACTTCAACCGAATAAATTTTATAGCCGCCACGATTAATCATGTCTTTGATGCGATCAAAGAGTCGTACTAAACCTTGATCATCCACTGAGCCTAAATCCCCTGAGCGCCAACCACCACGGAGAAATCCTTTTTCAGTCGCAACAGGATTATCCCAATAAGCAGGTACCACCATAGGGCCATTAATTAAGAGTTCGCCTGAAGTAGAGGCGGGCAGTGTTACACCATCATCATTGATCACACTGATTTCTGCGCATGGTGTGGCTATGCCTACACTATCTGTATGAATCGCAGACAGTCCAAGTGGCATGATGGTTGCCGGTGAAGTAGTTTCAGTCGATCCATAGCAATTCACGAGAGTTAGTCCCGGTATGCTTGCAGCGAGTGTGTCGATGGTTGCACTTGGCATAGGGGCGCCACCAAATCCACCAACCCGCCATGCTGATAAATCGACTTCTTTAAAGGCAGGTTGTAATAAACAGAGTTGATACATTGCCGGCACCATGAGACTAAACGTAATACGCTCACGTGCAGCTAGTTTGACAAAATGTTCTGCTTTGAATTCAGGAATGATGATGAGTGATCCCACCACATGCGTCATGAGCGCGATTAAAGCGATCAAACCTGTGACATGACTTGCTGGTACGGCTAATGCACCACGTTCACCTCGGCCAAACTTCATACAGACTTGATAATGAATAACAGAGTGCACAATATTAAAATGCGTGAGCATGGCGCCTTTAGGATTGCCTGTTGTACCTGAGGTGTACAAGATCACTGCGCAATCTTCTTCGTTTACTGAAGCAGCTGCTACTGATTCACCTTGTAAGCTCGCTAAGGCAATCGCCCCCTTTGATTCACCGACAGATATACGGAGATGACAGGCAGGTGCTTCTTCACGTGAAGCGATACGATCGGCTAATTCTGCATCAAACACCACACCTGCTGCGGTGCATTGATTGAGAATGAAATGTAATCCAGGTTTTTGTTCGCGTGTACCGACTGGTACGGCAATGGCACCTATTTTTTGTAGGGCATATAAAACAAAAATGAATTCAGCTTTGTTAGAGATGAACATCACGACACGATCACCAGCTTGTATGCCTAATGCAGCAAAGCCTGCGGCGATACGATTAACTTCTTGATCTGCTTGCTGGTAGGTCCAGCGTTCATCATTACAAGCCAGCGCTTCATCGAATGGAGCAACAGCGACAGCATGGGCAAACATGGCATAAAAAGAAGCGGGGCGTTCAGTGAAGCACCACATTTCTCTGCCATCAAAATGCTTTTCTCTGCGCATTGCCGGCAGAGTGAGGTGTTCATTCCATGTAATCATTGTGGTGCGATCATTGCGTTGAAATCAATATTAAGCAGTTTGTAAGTTAGCGCCGCGTTCAATCACGACTTCAGCATTCAGTAGATTTTTTGAATGGTTTAAATCGGATTGTGCAATTAGTACGGAGACGGTAGTGCCCGCTAAACCAGCAATGACTTCAGACAAGCGTTGTGAGAGTGCAGGGGCTACACCTTCGAAAGGTTCATCGAGTAGCAATAAGCGTGTGCCAATTGATAAAGCACGCGCTAAAGCAACGAGTTTTTGTTGGCCACCTGACAGTAGTAGTGCCCGTCTGTCTTTCATTTCTTTCAGTTCAGGCAGTACGTTATACACAAAATCTAAACGCTCTTGTGGATGGGCCAGCTTTGCCGTCCAAACAGGAATGAGTATATTTTCTTCTACAGTTAATTCAGGCACTAAGCCACGATCTTCAGGCATGTAACCTATGCCTAGTCCTGCACGAGCATGACGCGGGAGTTTACTTAAATCCTGGCCATCAAAACGAATCGAACCTGATTGCAGTGGAAGATGACCCATGATAGCTCGTAGTGTCGTGGTTTTGCCTGCACCATTTCTACCTATCAGACCACTCATTTGTCCACTGTTAACTTCCAATGAAAAGCCACGCAGTACTTCTATCGACTGGATAGCAACATGAATCGCATCAATCTTCAGCATAATTTATTCCGTTTATTCTTATCGTAAAGTGCCAGTGACATAACGTTGTACATCCGGCGTATTTAATGCGACATCGGGTTTATCATCCGCAATGATGCGGCCACTATAAAAAGCGATAACACGATCTGCGAAGCGTTCTACGATATCCATATCATGTTCAACAAATAAAACAGTGACGGCTTCTTGTGAAAGTGCACGCATGACTGTTTCCATCATAGGAAATTTTTCATCAGCGGACACACCCGAGGTGGGTTCATCGAGGAGTAGCACTTTAGGATGTCGAGTCAGTGCCATGGCGATGTCGAGTAGCTTACGTACACCGCCTGGTAATTCACCCACTAAACGCGCTGCATGTTCAGATAAATCAAAACGCTGCAGTAATTCTTCTGCACGTTGAATCGCTGCTGCGTTTCTTGCGGGACGCCAAAAAGAAAGTGGTGGCTGTTGACTAGCGACGGCAACCAACATGTTATCGAGTACCGATAAATCTTTATACAGTTGGGGTATTTGGAAAGAACGCGCTATCCCTTTTCGCGACACTACACGTGGTGCTAGTCCTGTAATGTCTTCATCATGTAGCAATATTGATCCAGCATCGGGTTTGATATAACCCGTAATCATATTTACGAACGTAGTTTTGCCAGCGCCATTACTGCCAATTAGACTCAATTTCTGACCATGTGGAATATCGATATTGATATCAGAAGCAGCAACTACAGCACCGAATTTTTTCTGAATGCCACGCGCTGAAATCGCTATGTTAGTTGTTGGTATCATGCGCGTTCTCCTTCATGATTTTTCTTTGCGCGTTTTTCCCATAGTGAGCCTATGCCTCGTGGCAGAAAGCGAATCACGGCAAGTAAAAATAATCCTAGAACGAGTTGCCATGTGTTGGGGAAATACAGGCTAGAAAAAGAACGGACGATTTCTAAAACCGTTGAAGCGATAAAGACAGCAATCACACTATAGTGACCAGCAAGTATGGAAACAAAAACAAATTCACCGGAAGTGGTCCAGTAACTAAAGTTAGGTTCTATATGTCCTAATGCAATGACAGCGAGTGCACCACCCATGCCACCCATAAACGCTGCTAATAAATAATTTGCAGCGATTAATTCTTGCACTGAGCTACCTAAATATTCAACACGTATTTCATTATCACGTGCAGCCAGTGAAACCAGGCCACGCGTGGAATTAAAATAAATGCGCGTTGCTAATGCACTGAGTCCTGATAGCGTAATGGTCACGGCATAGTTGAGATAACTACTCCATTCATCTGCAGCGCGTATCCCGAATAAGGTGGGGCGTCCCATATTAAATCCATCAGAGCCTCCCATGGATTCCGATTTAATCAAAATGCCATACAAGACCATAGATAAAGAGAGCGACAGCATGGCAAAGAAAATGCCACGGTAACGTGCAATCAGATAAGCAAATGGGAAGGAAAGTAGTGCAGCGACACATCCACCACCTATGGATAAGACGAGTGCATCTGTGATGCCAAGCTTGCCATAAGCAAGAGCAGCGGCATATCCACCCAATGCAAACACCATGCCCTGACCAAATGAAACAACGCCGCTACGCATTAAGATCACAATGCCTAAGGAAACTAAGCCATTAGCAGCAGCAATAGTAATTAAAAAAATCAACCATTTAGGTATAGCTAATCCTAGTAACAACAGCGCAAGAATGCCGCCTAATCCCATTAACAAAGTAGGGAGAAAATGCGCGTTGTGTTTGGCAGCTGAAGAAGTAGAGCTGTGATTCATAGTCATCTCAAATCTTCCTTGCTTGTATGCGTTGAAACAAACCTTCAGGTCTGAACATCAAGACCACTGCCATCACGAGATAAATTGAAAATAATTCAGCGACGGGCATTAGGTGCACTGCTGCTGAACGCGCAATCCCAACGATGAGTGCGCCAATAGCAGCACCAGGAATACTACCTAGTCCACCTATGATGACAACCGCAAAAGACAGAATCACCACACCTACTGAAATGCCGGGTTGTACAGAAATCATGGGTGCAGTGAGTGCACCTCCTAATGCAGCAAGAAAAATACCGGTACCGAAAGCCAGTGTATAAATGCGCGATACATTAACACCCATGCTAGCTGCAATTTCTTCGCTATGAATAACAGCCAGAACAATTTTTCCTATCCGTGTGCGATTCAAACCCCACCATACGATAAAGCCGACAACAATAGCCACAATGACTAATAAAAAATCATAGCCTACATAAGATTGTTTACCTATATCGACATTACCAAATAAGGCATAGGGTTCGGAGAGATAAAAAGGATTCACACCCCAAATAATTTTTGTGACATCTTCTAAGATTAAAAATAATGCGTAAGTCACCAACACTAATAAGACTTCATCACGACCATAAAAAATACGCAGTAATCCACGCTCACATAAAGGTGCGACGATCACAGCGACACCTACTGCTCCTAGCAACATAGCGATTAAGGAAAGTTCAGGTGCTAGGTGCATGCTCGCAAACCATCCCACTAAACTAGCAGCGGCATAAGCACCGAGTGCATAGAAACTTCCATGCGCAACGTTGAGAATTTTAAGTACGCCAAAAACGAGCGTCAGTCCTAGTGCCACAATGAAAAGCCATGACGCATAGGTTAGGCCGTCTATCATGATGGTAAGTGCAATATTCATGGATGATATTTTCGGAGATGAGACTTTATGCAGTGATGTAAAACTACTCCGGCCTAAGCCGGAGTAGTGAATGAGATAAACGACTGAACGCTGCGATGTTAATTACATTTCGCGCCAGGAAAGCCAGCTTTAATCCATTCTTCCGATTTCATATTTGCTGGTGGATTAACGCACTCAGGTGCAAAACGTTGGATGTCATCGAGTACCACCATTTTCTTAGCAGCGTCGTAACGCGTGCGACCAAACGCTGCAGCTTGTATGGCTTGATGACCATCACCTAAAGCCATTTTTATACGGCCTGCAGGTGCATCCCACTCTGAACCACGTAATGCTTCTGCAATTTGTTCTATGGTTGGTTTGCCACCTTTTTTATTTGCAGCCATCGCTTTTTCAACGGCGAGTTTTAGTCCCATCAGTGCTTGCGCCATACGATAAGGAGCTTGTACAGGATACACGCCAGCATTCGCTTTTTGATACTCAGCCCACCACCAATCATTGAGAGGTGATTTCGGAGCCATCTGCCCATAGGCGCCACGTGCACCGATGATGACGCCATCTGGCATTTTGTCGCCTAATGGAGTGAGTACATGATCTGCTGCTGTGAGTATCACTTGTGATTTTTTAAATAAACCACGTGGTGCTGCTTGCAAAATCATGGCTTGTAAATCACCACCCCATAAGCTGGAATGGGTGACATCAGCGGGATTCGACATTAACTGTGAAATCTCAGTACCGTATTGGCCTGCACCGAATTTAGGTCTTTGATCAGAGACGACTTTAGCTTGTGGATACACGCTTTGCATAGACAGCGTGAAGTCTTTGAGTGAATCATGACCCCAAGCATAGTCTTGGTTAATCATGTTAAAGCCTTCAATTTTTACATTACGCGCTTTTAAATAACGAACTGCACCCACGTTATCCATAGCTGCATGTGATGCGGTACGAAATACATATTTATAGTTGGCTTCTTCAAAGATGCGTGGTGTGCCGCAGTCATACAAAATCAAAAAACGCTTCATTTCTTCTGCAACAGGAGAAACAGCGAGACAATCGCCAGAACCTACATAGCCAACAACAACGTCGACATTTTCACGTTCATACAGATTGCGTAATTCTTGTACTTGTTTGGTTGCGCCGCCATTTTCATCAACATACACAGGCACAATCTTCATGCCGCCAAAACCTTTTTTGTTATAAGGCGCGGGTGCTGTTCCGTTGTTGAATGCTTCTATGAGTACTTTTGCGCCGTTGACAGCAGGAACACCAAAACTATCGGCTGCTTGTCCAGAGAGAAAACTCACAATACCGATTTTGAATTCATCGGCAGCGTTTGCTGTTACCGCTGTGCCTAATGTCAGCAACATGGCTGCTGCAATTGTGCTGAGTTTGCTTAGGGCACGCTTGGTCGTTATGGTCTGCTGCATAGTCTCCTCCTAGTTAATTTCCATCATTCTTGGAACGAATGTTTTTTTATTTGAATTTTGTGCGCTGCTTTAACTGAAACTTGTGATCCAGATAACTACCGAAAACACAGCACCAGCCTAGTTTATGAACTCGCACAAAAAATCGAATAATGGATAATCGTTTTGGATAGACGGCGAGTCAACCGCTATCGATGTTGCATCGCGATAGGAAGGTCAGAGAGTGCGCTCATAAAGTGAAAATCTTGCACAAACTGTAGCGGCTATAAAGAAAAAATCCCTTGCAGAACAAGGGATTAGAACTAATTGGGCGGAGGGGCTAGATCAGTCTTAAGAAGATCCAAAGAGGCTGTTTAAGTATTCGGAGAGCCTGCTGCGCCAGTGCCTGTATCGGTGCCTTCTGGTGCGGGAGTATTGGTAGGAACTAGTCGTATCACTTGTGTTTCAACAGGGACTTTGACACGCAATCCTTGCATATACATTTCTAGATTCGGTAAATGATCAGAGCGCACTGTGTAAGGTGGTTTGCCTGTAAATGCTTGTCCCACCATAGGACGCAGACTGACTAATTTTGATTTACCAGAACCATCGGTCACACAAACAGTACCGCCTTTTGGACTAATCACAAACAAACGCGAATCAGATTTTCGTTGATAAGCAGGACTCCAGCTTTTTAAATTACCAGCAGCGGGTTCTGGTGAACAGCCTTCTTCACCTGAGCTCGCAACTTTCGTAGTTTCACGTTCAGCAGGTGCTTTCGGCGTTTCAGCAACGGCAGGTGCGGGAGCGGGAGTAGGTTTTTCAAGCTTCTCGATTTTTTCAACTTTCTCTGCAACTGGTTTAACAGGTTCAGGTGTTGCAGGTTTGACTGCAGCAGGTGATTCGGCTGCGACTGCAACAGGAGCGGTTACCTCTACAGGTGCGGGTGTGGCAACGGCGGCAACGGGCGTTTCTACTGCAGTGACTGGTACAGGTGGTGCAGGTTCTACTGCCGCGGTTTCAGCCTGTGTTTCTGGTTTTAGTTCAGCTTCTTCTGAAGCGCCACGCATTTTTGCGTAAAGGGCCAGCAAGATAGTAAAGGCGACAGCGGCATATATGACACGGTTACGCTTAGCTACATTGCGAGCAACGTTGGCCATTCTTTCATCAGTCAAACTAATTCGATTGAGGTCGGCGTTATAAGGGGTTTGACCTGGATAAGTACGCATACTTTCAGGCGCCTCTTCTGGTACGGGCATGGTCTGATTCGCACCATCACCAGTAACCACTTCTTCATAAGGAATTTCTAAGGCTGCAGCATATTTACGCACTGCCAGCAATTTATGAGCAGGCGTGTAAAAAGGCTTATCTCCACCTTCTTCTATATGGATGATTTGGGCACGGGATAGGGTGAGTTGACCGGCTACGTCAGTAATTGAGATGCCCTTGCTCTCTCTGGCATCTTTCAATTTTTGACCATCAATGTGGAGTGACTCTAAATCAATATGTTTTTTCATTGGCTGTTGCCCGATTTGCGGTTTTGCCTTTTATCCCGATTACTTGCCCAGATCGCTAATGTAATGGATAGCGCTGATCTGCACTAGTAATCCCTTTGTAAATTCCCGTCAGTTTGTCTCATTCAGCGATTAAGAAAAAAATCTCTCTAAATTAGTAAGCGGGATGCCGTAGCCACGCGCTAATCTCAGCATAGTGCGAAAGCCAGGCTCGCCATAGACACCACTTTCAATTTTGGAAACGGTGGGCAGTGAGACGCCAGATGCGGGATCACCATTGATTTGACTAGCGCGACATACATCGACTTTACTCATATGGCGAGCAAGTCTGACCGCTGCTAGATATTCATGACAGTCTGTGAAATTCTCAGGCAGGATATCAGCTAACCACTTACGAGAAATTTCCGCTAGCGGGCTCTCTGCTTTTATGGAAGTAGGTGGCATGCGTTGTTCGGAGACATAAGCCACTGCGCCATTCGACCTTGCAGTCATATTGAAATCTCCCCATTTATTTTTGTTTTTGAACTTGCAACTAAATAGTATTATAAAAAAACTAAGTGTTAGTCGTTATTCTAGGTGCAATACGCCATCGCACTAATTTCTATAATTAGAATAGCTTGCATAACTGAAATTTCCTATAGCACCTAGGGGCAGTAGGGAGTAGTTTTTTGGCGGGATTTACTTAAGCTGATCGACTAACTTTGCTAATTCAATAACATTGCTGGCGCCTAGCTTGCGCATCATATTCATACGATGCAATTTGACTGTACGGACCGCGATACCAAGTTCGGCAGCGATATCTCGGTTGAGCTTACCTTTCGCTACCATTTCTGCAATTTGTTTTTCTCGCTGAGAGAGTTGGGATAGTTGCGCACCAATTTTTTGATGTTGTTCGTAATCGAGCTGTTGATCACGGCTTTTTTCTAGAGCGCGCTGTATAGCGTTGAGTAATTCTTGATCTTCAAATGGCTTGATAAGAAAGTCGATAGCACCTTGCCTAAAGGCGGCGACGGCTTCGTTTGCGCCACTGCCGCCACTCATAAAAATCAGTGGAGTCATTTCAGATAATTCAATTAAGGCGCTTTGTAATTCCAGTCCAGTTAGTTCTGGTATTTTCACATCAAGCAAAATGCAATGCGGTCCAGGAAAGACGGGTACATCTTCTTCCAGCTTATCTAAATACAGCTTGGCCGAGCCCAGAGTCTCGGTTGCATAGCCTTCAAATTCTAATAAGGCACTTAAGGCATGTCGAATTGCTTGATCATCATCGATGATGGTGATTTTTCCCTTTGCATGACTGGCAGCATCCCGTTCGTCATGTACAGTAACGATTTGACGTACATCTTGAGTTTTCATCCGTGCTCCATATGGCCACGCATATTTTGTGGCATTTCTTATATGGCGGATTATAAACGTGTCATACAGTGCAAAGTCAGAGCAAGGTCGATAAGCGTGAAGCTAAGGATTTAAACTACGTTGAATCGAATCAGAATTATGCGTAGCGCAGTAGTGAGAAATTAAGTGGATGACTAAGTGAGTTGACTATTTGAGTTAACTAAGGATTTGAGTGATCAGAAGAAGGTTTGTTTTTAGCTACTGCATGTTCTTCATGATGATCCATTATTTTTCTTTGTTTTATATTGTGTGGAAAATGAGAGCTAGGGATTAATTTTTTAACACTCAGTGACATTTCTAATTTGTGTTGACTAAGGGTTAAGCGTTGCAAGCTATGTAGTGATTCGCGCAAAAAATAACGTTCACGCATCGTAGTAGTTGGTGTGGCAATCGAAGCAAAAAAAACGTCCATAAGTTGATTCATAGTGGGATGAGATTCCATGTTTGCATTCACGGTTGTAATTGATAAATTATTTGTAGGTAATGCGAGTCTATCTGGAATCACACATAAATCACGCTAGGTAGAGTTGAGCGAAATCAACACTAAAGCAAGGCTATTTTTGTGTAAAAAATGAAGAATAAAACTTCGCATTTTTAAACAAAATGATGGGTATTGATCAAATAGATTTTTTGTCAATGTAAATTGAGCAAAAGAGACACTGATTAGCTTTCTTGTGAAATATCAAATCTTTTACTTCATCCCAATAACACAATCAATGAGGTGCGAATAAAGTTATTTGTACCTAGATTGAATGTGAAAAATAATTTAATGGGAGTGGTTTATGGATGCCTTAAGCGATCAGCAGAAATCACTGCTACAGCATCAATTGCAGCAAAGGGAGCATGCGTTGCGGGAAGATATACGCCGTGAAATGAATTTAAAAGATGACTTTATTCAAATGGCTAGTGAAGCACCAGATTCTGGTGATCTTTCATTTGCGAATCTGTCCGTTGATTTGGGTAATGCCGCTGTGACGCGTGATGTCACTGAGTTGCGTGCAATTGAATTAGCTCAAAAGAAAATGCTGACGGGGAGTTATGGTGAGTGCGCTAGCTGCGGTTACGCCATTCCTTTTGAAAGACTGATGGCGGTACTTTCAGCGGAGCGCTGTGCTCCTTGTCAGGAGAAATTTGAACGCACGCATGTAGATGGCATGCGCGGCGCTAGTCTGTAAGTGCGCAGGTAATCCACGACTTCTGGGGGGTGAAGAGCAGCTTTCTGCATGACTCATTACAATGCACATACTTATCTGCAATCAGCAAATAGGTTTTTGATAGGGTGTGCTTGTATGTCTATTCCATCATCTGGATACTGGTTGTTTGTTCAAGCATGGCGCATGACGCTGCGTG
>CANGLD010000069.1 GCA_947454475.1 Oxalobacteraceae bacterium | reverse complement strand
AGCCGCAGAGGGCGTCACCACGGGCATATCAGCAGCAGATCGTTCACGCACCATAGAAGTTGCCGTTGCACGCCATGCTAAGCCTACCGATATCGTACAACCTGGACATATCTTTCCATTACGTGCTCAACGTGGTGGCGTATTAATGCGAGCAGGGCATACCGAAGCAGGTTGTGATTTAACCGAATTAGCTGGATTAACACCGGCAGCAGTCATCTGTGAAATTCTTAAAGATGATGGCACCATGGCGCGTTTGCCTGACTTGATGGAATTTGCGCGTGAACATCAACTCAAAATTGGCACGATTGCGGATTTGATTCATTACCGCAGTCAAAACGAAAGTATTGTTGAACGTGTTGCAGAACGCATGATGCAAACTCCTCATGGGAATTTTCGAGCGATTGCTTTTCGCGATAAACCAAGTCGCGGTGCACATTTAGCCTTAGTGCATGGTGACATTGCGGGTGATAAGGAATCAGTGGTGCGCGTTCATCAACCTGTCTCTGTGTTGGATTTACTCGAAACAGAAGCGACGACGCATTCATGGAGTATGGCAGCAGCTATGAAAGCTATACAACAATCTGAGCGCGGTGTATTAGTATTATTGAATTGTGAAGAATCTGCGGATCAATTCTTCACGCAATTTGATGCTCTCATTTCACCTCAACCAGAAAAACAAACTGCAGTACGTGGCGCACGTATGGATTTACGAACCTATGGAATCGGCGCACAAATTTTGCGAGATCTAGGTGTAAAGAAAATGAAGCTGTTATCTAATCCCAGAAAAATGCCTTCTATGATCGGTTTCGATTTAGAAGTGGTGGGATATCAAAGCAGTCCGAATAACTGAGGGAGTCAGCATGAGTGTAGGCAGCTATAAACCAGATTTTCAAGGTGCGAGTTTACGCATCGGTATTGTGCAAGCACGATTCAATGAAGATATTGGTCATGGATTACTCGCTGCATGTCTGAGTGAATTAAAAAATCTAGGCGTGGAAGATGAAGATATCTTGCATGTGACTGTACCAGGTGCACTCGAGGTTCCTCTCGCTTTGCAAAAAATGGCAGAGACAGAACAGTTCGATGCTTTGATTGCTTTAGGTGCTGTCATACGAGGTGAGACTTATCATTTTGAATTAGTGTCGAATGAATCTGGAGCGGGTATCACACGCATAGGCCTAGATTTTGGTATTCCTATTGCGAATGCTATTTTGACCACAGAGACAGACGAACAAGCTGAAGTGCGTATGCAGGAAAAAGGTGCTGATGCAGCACGTGCTGCGGTGGAGATGGCGAATCTCATCGCTGCGATGGAAGAATTAGCTGAGCCCTCAGAAGACGATTAAGGCATACACCGTATGAATCAAAAATCACAACATGCCAATCCGAATAAAAATCGACCTCCACGTCATAGGGCGCGAGAATTTGCGTTGCAAGGCATTTATCAATGGTTATTGAACCAAGAAGATACAGGTGTCATTGATGCGCATATTCGCAATGCACATGGATTTGAAAAAGCGGATGCAGAGCATTTTGACATTCTTTTGCATGGCGTGATTAAAAATGCAGAGGCTCTGCGTTCTAGTATTGCGCCCTTTATTGATCGCAGTATCGAAGAACTGTCACCGATTGAACACGCGGCCTTATTAATTGGTGCCTTTGAACTTGCGCATCACATAGAAATTCCTTATCGCGTTGTGATTAATGAAGCAGTTGAACTGACTAAATCATTTGGTGGTATCGATGGCCATAAATATGTCAACGGCGTACTCGATAAACTAGCTTCTACACTGCGCGCTGAAGAAGTTGCTGCACGCAGCTAGTTCAATTCGTGATGCACGCTATGTCTGAACATTTTTCGCTGGCATCACGTCTGGAAAAAATTGAACCTTTCCATGTAATGGAATTGATTAAGATGGCAGCGGCATTAGAAGAACAAGGCCGCTCCATTATTCACATGGGCATAGGTGAGCCCGATTTCTCGGTAGCGCAACCAGTCAGTGATGCAGCCAGTGCAGCGATTGCAGCAGGAAAAACACGCTATACCCATGCGACTGGATTGCCTGAACTGCGTGAAGCAATTTCTCAACATTATCAAACTGCGTATGGCATTCATGTGCCAGCAGCGCGCATTATTATCACTGCAGGTGCTTCAGGTGCATTGTTATTAGCTTGTGCTGCTTTAGTCGAGCGTGGCAGAGAAGTATTAATGCCTGATCCCTGCTATCCCTGTAATCGTCATTTTGTTTCTGCTTTTGAAGGCATTCCACAATTAATACCCACTGGACCAGCAGAACGTTTTCAATTGTCTGCCGCATTAGTTGAGCAGCATTGGCGTGCAAATACACGTGGCGTGTTACTTGCATCACCTTCTAATCCTACTGGCACAACAATAGAAACTAAAGAGCTCGCACAGATTGTGGACTTGGTGCGTGAACGACAAGGTTTCACTCTGGTGGATGAAATTTATCAGGGGCTAACTTATGATGCACCGCCTTATAGCGCGCTTGCATTGGGTGAAGATGTGATTGTGATTAATAGCTTCTCAAAATATTTCAACATGACAGGTTGGCGTTTAGGTTGGCTAGTTGTCCCGCCAGCGTTATTGCCTGCAATAGAAAAACTAGCGCAGAACATGTTTATTTGCGCATCCAGCATTGCGCAACATGCAGCACTAGCTTGTTTCACACCTGAGTCACTGGCTATTTTTGAATCACGCAAAGCAGAATTTCATCGTCGTCGTGATTTTATTGTTCCTGCTTTACGTGATTTAGGTTTTCATATACCCGTTACACCTGATGGTGCTTTTTATGTATATGCAGATTGCAGTGCATTTTCAAATGATGCAGATGCATTGACCAAAGATATTTTGAATAAAACAGGCGTAGTCATGGTGCCTGGTTTAGATTTTGGCCCACATACTTCTAAAAACTATATACGCGTTTCTTATTCCACAGCCATGCCGCAATTAGAAGAAGCGGTAAAACGTTTGCGATCCTATTTGCATCCGTAGGTATTGGGTGTCTCGTACGATTACGCTACGCTAATCGTACCTACCATGCGTATTAATGGTTGAAGTCGTAGGGACGATTAGCGTAGCGACATCGTCCGAGTATTCGCAAATAATGATTGAATTTGTAGGGACGATTAGCGCAGCGTAATCGTCCAAGCAAATAGATGAATTAAATCTTTTTGTCTTGCGCTGAACTTGCCTCTGCTTCTTGCAAGTTTGATCGACTAGGTTTCACTTCAGGTGATGCAACGGGAGTGGTAAAGGCTGGCACTGTCTTGCCTTGAGATACAGATTGTAGTCGTTGATACTCTGCGAGTACTCGAGCACCATACCCACGATCTGAGTGTTTATTTCCTGCACCTACATACAGTTTAAGCGCAGCTTCAACTGAACCACCGCGACGCAGATAGTCTTTAAGTATGAGGGCGCCTGCGCGAATGTTAGCAACAGGATTCAGTGCAGATTTATTGCCTTCTTTGTTCGCAAATTTTTCACTGTGTACACGTGACATCACTTGCATTAAACCTTGTGCACCCACATGGCTTTCTGCAAAAGGGTTCATGCGTGATTCAATTGCCATCACTGCCAGTATTAATAGTGGATCTATGCTGACTTCTTTGGCGCTGGAATAAGCAGCATCGACCAACATCTTGCTAGCACTACCTGCAATTTTGTAGCGACGCGCTAACCATCTCGTCACTCTACGTTGTTCGCCTGCTTCCATGATTTGTTCATAGGTTGCAGGACTAATAACTGCATTTTGTTCTGATGTGTTTTCGTTTAAAGCTAATGTTTCAGCAAACGCTAGAGATTGCGCTTCTGTTTCTTGTTCGAAGTTCGTTGTACTTGCGGATAGCTGATTGAATTCTTCACTTAATTGCGGCTTGAAGGTAGTGAGAATAATCGCAGCAATGCCTGTTAATAGTATGAGCGTGAATACACGAGGCGCACTCACTTTAAAATTAAAAGTAAGAATAGCGTAGCGCTGACTAAGCACACTGCGTGCAGCAGCTGTTTGCTGGGATAGTTGTTGTTTGACGCCTAGCGCTGCCAATATAAATCGATTCTTCATGAGCCCTCCAGAATCATCGCGGCCCTCAAAACGTCTGATAAAACCTGTCTGGCTTTATAACCCCGCTACACCCAACCTGTGGTTGTTTGCGTACCGAGTTACCATACGTGTTTAATCAGAAGCTCTGAGATGAGGCCAATTGCAAGCGTATTGCGAAATGCTTGAATTCACCGCGAAACAAAATCATCGTTTAATTGCCAAGACTTCAGCAAATAAACGCCGGTGCTGCTCTTGGACGTAAATTATGTTTAACGATTAATCTAGTCTGAGCAATCTTGATTACATGATCCAAAACTCTTGCAACGTTCTGCATAGGTTTCGGTGAAAATACTTTGTCTCCGCTACTAAACAGTTCGATCTATGATCGATCAGTCTCCAAAAATTTGTGCGGATTGTAGGTGGGGCTATATAAGGAGTCAATAATGGAAAGCTTGATTTCTATAACCCAAAAATATAGAAATTTCATTCTGATTTAGCATTCATTAGTAAAATCAGATGCTTGACACCTCTTCTTGAGGTTAAACCTTGAAGCTATCAGTAGGCGAATAACACATGAAATATAACGATCTGCGCGACTTTATTGCCAAATTAAAAAAACTTGGTGAATTAAAAGAAGTTGCGCAACCTGTTTCTCCTTATTTAGAAATGACTGAGCTTTGCGATCGAACATTGCGTGCAGAAGGTCCTGCTTTGCTTTTTACTCATCCCAAAGATCACACCATTCCTGTGTTGGGAAATTTATTTGGTACACCACAGCGTGTAGCGCTAGGTATGGGTGCTGAGAATGTCAGTGAATTGCGCAAGATAGGTCATGTACTGTCCATGTTGAAAGAACCCGAACCACCCAAAGGATGGAAAGATGCTTTGGGATTGGGGGCGTTGATTAAGTCAGTGTGGGATATGGCGCCGAAAGAGCTGCGCTCTGCGCCATGTCAGGACATCGTCTGGGAAGGTCAGGATGTAGATTTAGCTAAGTTGCCAATACAGCATTGTTGGCCGGGTGATGTCGCACCTCTTATTACATGGGGTTTGGTGATCACCAAAGGTCCGCATAAGAAACGCCAGAATCTTGGGATATACCGTCAACAAGTCGCAGGTCGTAACAAGCTCATCATGCGTTGGTTGGCGCATCGCGGTGGTGCTCTTGATTTTCGTGAACACTGCATTACCAATCCAGGCCAACCGTATCCTATCGCCGTTGCTTTAGGTGCCGATCCCGCAACGATATTAGGTGCGGTCACACCGGTACCAGATAGCTTGTCTGAATATCAGTTTGCAGGACTATTAAGAGGTAGTCGCACGGAGTTGGTTAAAGCAATAGGCAGTGAGTTACGTGTTCCTGCATCCGCAGAGATTGTGCTCGAAGGGCATATCTATCCTCAAGCGCATAAACCGCTTGCACCTGATGGTGCTCCAGCATGTCCTGATACCGGTTATGAAATGGCGCTAGAAGGGCCATTTGGGGATCACACGGGTTATTACAATGAACAAGATTGGTTTCCTGTCTTTACAGTGGATCGTATTACGATGCGGCGCGATCCAATTTATCACTCGACTTACACAGGCAAACCACCGGATGAGCCCGCCATACTAGGTGTGGCATTAAATGAAGTCTTTATTCCGCTCTTACAAAAGCAATTTTCTGAAATCACGGATTTTTATTTGCCACCGGAAGGTTGTAGTTACCGTATGGCCGTCGTGCAAATGAAAAAAGCCTATCCAGGTCATGCTAAGCGCGTCATGTTTGGCGTGTGGAGTTTTCTGCGTCAGTTCATGTACACCAAGTTTATTGTGGTGGTTGATGATGACGTCAACATACGTGACTGGAAAGAAGTGATATGGGCTATTACTACGCGAGTAGATCCACTCCGTGACACCACTTTAGTGGATAACACGCCGATTGATTACCTAGACTTTGCATCACCAGTGAGTGGACTGGGTAGCAAAATGGGTATTGATGCAACCAATAAATGGCCGGGTGAGACCAGTCGTGAATGGGGACGCACTATCGAGATGGATGCTGACGTAAAAGCACGTGTGGATCTGATTTGGCAGCAATTAGGCCTGTAAACAATCGCAACTGGTGGTGAATCATCCTCTTAGTCAGAGGGGATACCTGATAAAATCGCACCTGGCGGGCCCCTGCGCATCGTGGCATGGTCAACCTGGTCAGGTCGGGAACGAAGCAGCCACAGCCGTTTCCCATGAGTGCCGTAGACAAGGCTCGCCTCTTATTTTTCTACTATGTTTTTCCTCTCGCCGAATTCACATTCGGGAGTGCGGCGCGTCAGGTAAAATGCGCCTCTCACCACATCGCGATTGCCCATGTCTTATCAGGTTCTAGCCCGTAAATATCGTCCCCGCAATTTCGACACGCTGGTCGGACAAGAGCACGTTGTACGTGCACTCACGCATGCATTGGAGCATAAGCGTTTGCATCATGCTTATCTCTTCACCGGTACGCGCGGTGTAGGTAAAACCACGCTGTCACGCATCTTAGCTAAAGCACTAAATTGTATTGGCGCAGATGGCGCAGGCGATATCACTGCTTCACCTTGTGGTGTGTGTGAAGCTTGTGTGGCGATTGATGCAGGTCGTTTCGTTGATTACATAGAAATGGATGCAGCATCGAATCGAGGTGTAGATGAAATGACGCAACTGCTCGAACAGGCTGTGTATGCGCCATCCAATGCACGCTTTAAGGTCTATATGATCGATGAGGTGCACATGCTCACCAATCAGGCTTTTAACTCTATGTTAAAAACGCTGGAAGAACCACCCGAGCATGTGAAATTTATTTTAGCGACCACTGATCCACAAAAAATTCCCGTCACCGTTTTATCGCGTTGTTTGCAATTTAATTTAAAGCAGATGCCACCGGGTCATATTGTTAGTCATCTCGAAAACATACTCGGACAAGAACACATTGCATTTGAAGTACCTGCATTGCGTTTGCTTGCACAAGGTGCGCAAGGTTCTATGCGTGATGGACTTTCTTTAACAGATCAGGCGATTGCCTACGCAGCAGGAAAAGTCACACTAGAAGCAGTGCAAGGTATGTTGGGTACTTTGGATCAAGCGTATTTAATTAGCTTGTTAGATGCATTGGCTGCACAAGATGGCGCCCGCTTATTAGCTGTAGCAGATGATATGGCTGCACGTAGTTTGTCTTATTCAGCTGCATTACAAGATTTAGCCACCTTGTTTAATCGCATTGCGATTGCACAAAGCGTGCCGCAAGCGATTCCTGAAGATTTACCTGAGCGTGAAGAAATACTCAGATTGTCTGCGCAATTCTCACCAGAAGATGTGCAATTGTTTTATCAAATTGCTGCACACGGTCGTCATGAATTAGGCTTAGCACCGGATGAATATGCCGGCTTTACTATGACCTTGTTGCGCATGCTGGCATTCACACCACTTTGGTCTGATGTAAAAAGTGCGCCACAACAAGCAGCACCCTCATCAACTGCAACGCCAGCAAAAAAAGCGCAAGCAGCTTCTTCAGGTGTGAGTGCAACAACCAATACAACAGTAAGCGCAACATCAATTGCAGCAACTGAGAAACCAGTCAGTCCTGCTATGGCAGCATTAGCGGCAGCACGTAGTCCTAAAGCCAATGCAAGTGCACGCACTGCACCAGCAGCATCAGAAAAACCGCAAGCTGCAGCAGAGAGTGCAACGCCATCACTAGATACGACGCAAAAAAAAACTGAAAATTCTGCACAAGCCGACATCTTAGTAAGCCCAGCACCTGCAAAAATAAATACGACACAGATATTCCCGAATTGGGATGGTAGTTGGCCCACCTTAGTCAGAGCCTTAAGCATACGAGGCGTGGCGCAACAACTGGCAAGTCAGAGTGAATTATTAGCTTGCGAAGCAGAAGGCAATGTTGTGATCATGCGTTTGCGTGTCCCAGTTGAGACACTGCTTTCAGCAGGCAGTGCAGATAAATTATCTGCAGCCTTAACTGAATATTTAGGTAAAACCATTAAGTTAGTGACGGAGATAGGTTCTGTAGCGCATACCGCTCATGCACAAGTCGTCGCTGAACAAGCAACGCGTCAACAAGAAGCAGAAGACGCGATGAATAACGATCCATTTGTACAAACATTAATAAAAGAATTCGGTGGCACTATTGTTCCCGGATCTATTAAACCTGCCTGATTATTAATTTACAAGGAGCTCAAGATGATGAAAGGCCAACTTGCCGGTCTGATGAAACAAGCACAGGCTATGCAAGACAACATGAAAAAAATGCAGGATCAATTGGCGACCATAGAAGTAGAAGGTCAGTCAGGTGCTGGTTTAGTTAAAGTCGTCATGACTTGTAAAAATGATGTCAAGCGCGTCACAATTGATCCTAGTTTATTAGGCGACGATAAAGACATGCTGGAAGATTTAGTTGCTGCTGCATTTAACGACGCAGTGCGTAAAGCAGAAGCCACCTCTGCAGAAAAAATGTCAGGTATGACAGCGGGTTTACCACTTCCCCCTGGTTTTAAACTGCCATTTTAAGAATGACGCACAGCACGTGAATACGCCTACTAGTCTGGATTTTTTAACCGAAGCACTGCGTCGATTACCTGGCGTGGGGCCGAAGTCTGCACAGCGTATGGCTTATCACTTAATGCAGCATGATAGAGAAGGTGCTGCATTATTAGGTCGAGCATTAACACAAGCAGTAGAAAACATTCAGCACTGTTCACGTTGTAATACGTTCACTGAACATGCGATATGTGAAACTTGTCTCAACGACAGTCGTGATGCATCACTACTTTGTGTAGTAGAAACGCCTGCAGATCAACTCATGATAGAACAAACGCTAACCTACAAAGGTTTGTATTTCGTTTTAATGGGCAGACTCTCGCCACTCGATGGCATAGGACCGAAAGACATACATTTAGAAAAGCTGGTCACGCGTGCAACTGATGGCGTAGTGAGTGAAATTGTTTTAGCAACCAACTTCACCAATGAAGGTGAAGCGACTGCCCACTATATTAGTGAAACTTTAAAAGCGCGTGGATTGAAGGTGAGTCGACTAGCGCGTGGTGTGCCAGTGGGTGGTGAACTGGAATATGTCGATGCAGGCACTATTGCACGTGCCATGTTAGATAGACGGTCTACCTAAATAATTGATCCGTATGAATGATGCATCATCAACTAAAGCTGCAAGCACAGGTCCTATGCAGGGCATTAAAGTGTTGGAGCTTGGTACCTTAATCGCAGGACCATTTTGCTCACGCATCTTGGCTGAGTTCGGAGCAGAAGTCATCAAGATAGAAGCGCCCGATGGTGGTGATCCAATTCGTCAGTGGCGCGTACTCAAAGATGGCAATTCATTATGGTGGAGCGTACAAAGTCGGAATAAAAAAAGTGTGACTTTGAATATGAAAGATCAGCGTGCACAAGAAATTGCACGCAAGCTCGCACTAGACGCCGACATCATCATAGAAAACTACCGACCTGGGGTGTTGGAAAAATGGAATTTAGGTTACGAACAACTTAAGACTATTAATCCTGCCACCATCATGGTGCGCTTATCTGGTTATGGACAAACTGGTCCCATGCGTGATGCGCCGGGCTTTGGTGCAATCGGTGAATCTATGGGGGGCATACGTTATGTATCTGGCCATCCTGATAGACCACCAGTACGTATAGGTATTTCTATCGGTGACTCTATCGCTGCATTGCATGGAGCAATCGGTGCATTAATGGCCTTGCGTCATCGTGATGCAAGTGGTGGTCGATGGAATGGCCAGCAAGGTGATGCCTCGCAATCTGGACAAGGACAAATGGTGGATGTCGCTTTATATGAAGCGGTATTTAATCTCATGGAATCCATGGTGCCGGAATATGACCATGCTGGTGTTGTGCGTGAACGTACAGGTGGTGCATTACCTGGCATCGTTCCATCGAATACCTATACGACAGGTGATGGTGAAAATATCGTCATCGCAGGAAATGGCGATGCAATATTTAAACGACTCATGCGTGCAATTGATAGAGTGGACTTAGCAGAGGATTCTGTATTAGCTAACAATGCAGGTCGAGTTACACGAGCTGAAGAAATTGATGCAGTCATACAGGCTTGGTGCAACACACAAAACATTGATGATGCATTGACTAAGTTAAAACAAGCCGATGTGCCTGTTTCTAAAATTTATTCAGTGCGTGACATGGTCACAGATCCACAATTTATTGCACGACAAATGTTAGAACAGCATCAATTCAAAGATGGCACTCCCATCACCATGCCTGCAATCACACCTAAATTTTCTGAAACACCAGGCAGCACACGTTGGCTTGGTCCTGAATTAGGCGAGCATAATCATGAAGTATTAAGTGCTTTAGGTTACGCAGATACTGAAATCGCTGAATTAAAAAATAGCGGCGTTATTTAACCCTGCTTTTCATTCCCCTCTCACTTTAAAAGAAAATGGCATGCCATGCATGCTGGCTAATTATTTTCTTCTAATTTTTATTTCCATCGCGTTTCATCATAAAACTAGTTGTGATAAAGCCTGATTAATTTGTAGCAGGCTT
>CANGLD010000068.1 GCA_947454475.1 Oxalobacteraceae bacterium | reverse complement strand
TATGTAGCCGGTGGTAAAAAAGCAGATGACTTAGTCGTGCGTATGCTGAAAGAAAAAGATCCTGTTAAGCGCATGCAGGTCTTACATGATTCCACCCATCCTCAAGCACAATTCATCTGGTCTATTTATCGCGATGCTTTTCACTATATCGCTGTGCATCTTGCGAGCCTTGCTGAATGTGCACGTGATGTAGATTTTGCGTTGCGTTGGGGCTTTGGTTGGAAGCAAGGTCCGTTTGAATTGTGGCAGTCAGCAGGATGGAAGCAAGTAGCGCAATGGGTGAAAGAAGATATCGATAGCGGCAAAGCTTTATGTCATGAGCCATTACCAGCGTGGGTATTTGATGGACGTGATGGTGTGCACACACCTACAGGTTCTTGGTCGCCTGCAAAAAATACTTACATTGCGCGCTCTGCATTGCCTGTCTATGCAAGACAAGATTTTCCTGCTGGATTAGTTGGCGATGGTATGCAATCAGCCGCAGTAGCTGGCCATACTGTTTTTGAAGATGAAGCAGTACGACTTTGGCATCAAGATGATGAAGTATTGTTGTTGTCATTCAAAACTAAATTGCATGTTTTAAGTCCTGGTGTGATTGCTGGATTAGAACGTGCATTAGATGAAGCAGAAAAAAATTATCGTGGCTTAGTTATTTGGCATACCGATGCAGCAGAAGGTGGGGCATTCTCAGCAGGTGCTGATTTACAAGCGATGTTGCCTTTGTTTATGTCAGGTGGAGTAAAAGCGATAGAGCCTGTAGTCGCTAAACTTCAGCAAGTGCACTTACGGATGAAATATGCACATGTGCCCGTAGTTGCTGCCGTTGCTGGATTAGCTTTAGGTGGTGGCTGTGAATTATTAATGCATGCAACAAAGCGTGTGGTTGCATTGGAGTCTTACATAGGTTTGGTAGAAGTAGGAATAGGTTTATTGCCTGCGGGTGGAGGATTAAAAGAAATTGCTTTGCGTGCTGCTGTAGCAGCTAAGGGTAACGATATTTTGCAATTCTCTAAACATGGTTTAACACATGCAGCAACTGCTGCAGTATCTAAATCAGCGCTCGAAGCGAAACGCATGGGTTATCTCGATCAAGATGATGTGATCGTGATGAATGCGTTTGAGTTAATGCATGTCGCGAAATCTCAAGTACGTGCTTTGTCTGATGGTGGTTATCGTCCTACATTGCCTGCGTTAATTCCTGTCACAGGTCGTTATGGTCATGCCACGATAATGGGGCAATTGCTGAATATGCGTGATGGTGGATTTATCTCTGCGCATGATTACAAAATCGCTTCCATGATTGCTGAGATAGTGTGTGGCGGAGATGTGGATGCTGGTTCTTTAGTAAGTGAGCAATGGTTGCTGGATATGGAGCGTAAAGGATTCATGGAATTGCTGAATCATCCTAAAACACAAGAGCGCATTATGGGCATGCTGCAAACTGGTAAGCCTGTTAGAAATTAAAGTTAAAAATAAACGCTAAGAATAAATTCGTGGTGGTTAGTGCGATCACATTAGGAGTTATTAATTATGAGTAAAGTATTACAAGAAGCTTATATCGTTGCGGCAACGCGTACACCAGTAGGTAAAGCACCACGCGGTATGTTTAGACATATGCGTCCTGATGATTTATTAGTGCATGCACTTAAAGCTTCGCTGGCACAAGTGCCCAATTTAGATCCCGCATTAATTGAAGATGCCGTTGTGGGCTGTGCATTTCCAGAAGCAGAGCAAGGATTAAATCTTGCCCGTATGGCGGTGTTGTTAGCAGGCTTGCCAAAATCTGTGGGTGGTGTGACAGTGAATCGTTACTGTGCCTCTGGTATTACTGCAATAGCGATGGCAGCAGATCGTATACGTACAGGTGAAGCGGATGTCATGATTGCTGCAGGTGTGGAATCCATGTCTATGGTTCCTATGATGGGTTATCACCCTTCATTAAACATGAGTGTGTTTCGCGATGAAAATATAGGCATGGCTTATGGGATGGGATTGACTGCAGAAAAAGTAGCTCAGCAATGGAAAGTTACACGTGCAGCACAAGATGAATTTGCACTCGAATCACATCGTCGTGCTATCGCTGCACAACAAGCAGGTGAATATGCAGCAGAGATATCGCCTATAGAAATCGTAGAAAGATTTCCAGATTTAAGTACTGGCCAAATAAATATTAAGACGCGCTTAGTGAAAGATGATGAAGGTGCACGTGCCGATACGAATCTTGAAGCCTTAGGTAAATTAAAACCCGTATTCGCAGCAAAGGGTAGTGTAACTGCAGGGAATAGTTCACAAACATCTGATGGTGCGGGTGCATTAATTTTAGTGAGTGAAAAAATTCTCAAGCAACACAACCTCACACCATTAGCACGTTTTGTTTCATTTGCAGTGAAAGGTGTGCCACCAGAAATTATGGGTATAGGTCCTAAAGAAGCGATGCCCGCTGCATTACGCAATGCTGGTTTAACGCTAGATCAAATCGATTGGATAGAGTTGAATGAAGCGTTTGCTGCACAAGCACTCGCAGTACGACAAGAGTTAGGTTTGGATCCTGCTAAAACCAATCCACTTGGTGGTGCGATTGCATTAGGTCATCCATTAGGTGCGACAGGTGCGATACGAGCAGCAACTGTCATACATGGACTGCGCAGACGTAATTTGAAATACGGTATGGTCACCATGTGTGTAGGTACAGGTATGGGTGCTGCCGGTATTTTTGAGCGCGTCTAGTTTTATTCTTTGCTTCAGGTTGTCAGGCTGTGTATGCCCTACAATGCCAACCTGAAGCAGACCAGACAGTCGCTGGCTTAAGTGTCAAAGCTTAAGCGGGAGGAAGGTCCGGACTCCATAGAGCAGGGTGACGGCTAACGGCCGTCCGCCGTGAGGCGCGGAATAGGGCCACAGAGACGAGCGTATTTAGTTACGGTGAAACGCGGTAACCTCCACTCGGAGCAATTCCAAATAGGCACGCATTGAGGCGGCTCGCTGAGCGTGCGGGTAGGAAGCTTGAGCCAGTGAGTAATCACTGGCCTAGAGGAATGACTGTCATAGCAGTCGGGCTTGCTCGATTTGCCGTAACAGAATCCGGCCTATCGGTCTGCTTCATTTTTTCTGTTTTTCTCATGGGTTAGCGTTCACTTCCGTTTTTTGCGCAATCCAGCCACACTGTTTGAAACCAGCTCTTTGCGCAATAAACACATGTGTATTGCTAAAGTTCAACTTTCAATCCCCTCGGTAAGTCCCTAATTTTCCTCATTTATTCCCTTTTTAGACAGCTTCAAGTAGTTGCGCTAAGTCCTTGACTTCATTGAAAAAAATCTAGTCGAGGGACCCTGATATTCCTTGACCGCAAATTCGGCTTCCACTAAAGTGGGCGGTAGTGTGAAAAAGTGTTTTTTTGTGGGGCATTTTATTTTCTATTGCCTAACTAAAAGGCATGAAATTTTTCAATAAATGCAAGATCAAGGGGAGACAAAAGGGTGTACCAAGGCGCGTCTTCATTAAGCCTAGATGCTAAGGGTCGGATGTCGGTTCCGACTCGGCATCGTGACGCACTGTTAATTCAGTGCGAAGGCCGCGTCACGCTCACCAAACATCCGCATGGATGTCTTCTCCTTTTTCCGCGCCCTGTATGGGAATCGCATCGTGAACAAATAGCCTCATGGCCTATGTCGGCGCGTGCATGGCAACGTATTTTTTTAGGTAATGCATCGGATGTGGAGTTCGATAGTGCAGGTCGTCTATTGATCGCGCCTGAATTACGCACTGCAGTTGGTTTAACACGCGATGTGATGTTACTCGGCATGGGAAGTCATTTTGAGATTTGGGACGCAGCGAAACTCGATGATAGTGAGGCGCAGGCAATTGCTGAAGGCATGCCTGATGTGTTGAGTAACTTCTCTTTCTAACGGCACAGCGATGAATCAACTAACGGTGCCTGAATTTACGCACCGCACTGTGCTGCTGGATGAAGCGGTAGACGCATTAGCGATAGAAGCTGAGCGTCGTGATGGTATTTACGTCGATGGCACCTTTGGCCGTGGCGGTCATAGCAGAAAAATTTTGCAACGCTTATCTGAGCGGGGCCGCTTGATTGCTTTCGACAAAGATCCACAAGCTATCGCGGTTGCAGAAGAGTTAGCGCGTGAAGATGCGCGCTTTGTAATTGTGCATGACAGCTTTGCCAGTATGGCGAGTGCACTGACTGCGCGTGGTGTGCAACAGCTAGATGGTGTTGTGATGGATTTGGGATTGTCATCACCCCAAGTGGATGATGCAACGCGTGGTTTTAGTTTTCGGGCAGATGGCCCACTAGATATGCGTATGGATACCACACGCGGTATTTCTGCCGCCGAATGGTTAGCGACTGCAACACAAGACAACATAGAAAAGGTAATTCGCGAATATGGGGAAGAACGGTTTGCTTTTCAGATTGCAAAGGCGCTTGTTGCTCGCCGGGCAATCGAGCCAGTTTCAGGCACACGACAGCTTGCCACGCTCGTGGCACAGGCCGTCAAGACCAGGGAAAAAGGCAAAGACCCGGCCACCAGGACTTTTCAGGCTATACGGATTTTCATCAATCAAGAGCTTGAGGAACTTGAAACAGGTTTGAATGCAGCATACGGGCACTTAGCACCGTACGGGAGATTGGTGGTGATTAGTTTTCATTCGCTTGAAGATCGTATCGTCAAGCGGTTCATGGCATCAAAAGCCAGCGTACCGCAGCCTGATCGTCGGCTGCCGATTCGTGCAGTAGATTTACCTAAGCCATGTATGGAATTAATAGCGCGACTAAAACCGAATGCTGCAGAGATTGCAGCGAATCCACGTGCGCGTTCAGCTGTGATGCGTAGTGCACAACGTCTTCCTGTAGTGGGAGTGGCGTGATGAATCAGCGTCTTATTTTTCCAGTGCTAGCGCTGCTCATGCTGTGTGCACTATTGCTAGTGAATTCTCAGTATCAAGCTCGTCGCTTATTCATGGAATTAGAGCGCACAAATATGCGTCAGCAAGCCAATGAAATCGAGTGGGCGCAATTACAACTCGAGCAGTCAAATTTAGCTAAGCATGCGCGTATTGATGCTATGGCAAAAAGTACTTTAGCGATGCAGCCACCACCGGCCAGTCGCACGCAATATCTCACCGCAGGAACACCATGACACGTAGCGCGCCGTCCAGAACAGCAGCCGGTCGAGGAGTGGCATTTAGTGCCAGTCCCGTATTGGCTGTGAAACTGCCGGCATGGCGTTCGCGTTTAGTTTTGTTTTTATTGTTTATCGCATTTGGTGCACTTGCTGCACGTGCATTTTGGTTACAAGCGGTGTCTACAGAATTTTTGCAAAAACAAGGTGAGTCGCGTTATGCACGCACTTTAGAAGTTCCTGCAACACGCGGCAAAATCATGGATAGAAATGGCGAAGTGATGGCGACATCATTGCCAGTGCGTGCAATAGAAGCTTCTCCAGATGATGTACAAGCAAGCTCAGAACAATTACAAGAACTGGCGACCTTATTGGGTATAGGTTATGGCGAGTTAAAAAAGAAACTCGATTCAGATCGTAACTTTGTTTATCTCAAACATCAGGTAGAGCCAGAGTTAGCAAAACGGATTTTGGATTTGAATATACCGGGTATACGTAGCAGCAAAGAATATAAACGTTCTTATCCCGCAGGCCCAGCAGCAGCCCATTTATTGGGCTTTACGGATTTTCAAGATGTAGGCAAAGAAGGCATTGAATACATACAGCAAAAATCATTAGCAGGTGTGACAGGTAGTCGTCGTGTGATTCGCGATCGTCAAGGGCGCGTAGTTGAAGACGTGGCGCATTTACGTGAACCTCGCGATGGAAAAGATTTAACGCTGTCGATCGACAATAAAATTCAATATCTCGCTTTCACACAACTGCAACAAGCTGTTGATAAATTTAATGCGAAAGCTGGTGCAATTGTTGTGTTGGATGTGAAAACAGGTGAAGTGCTTGCTATGGTCAACATGCCGACCTTCAACCCAAATAATCGACAAGGTGTTGATCCTTCTGTCATGCGTAATCGTGTGATGACAGATACCTTTGAACCTGGCTCTACTATGAAGCCATTCACTATTGCGAGAGCATTAGATAAAGGTTTAATTACACCAGATACCGTGATTGATACACCACCCAAACTCACGATGGGTCCAGCAACAATTGGTGATTCACATCCACATGCTGCTGCGATGACAGTCACTAACATCATAGGACAATCATCGAATGTAGGTACAGTCAAAATTGCGCAGAAATTAGAGTCGCATGATATGTGGGACATTTTTACTGCAGCAGGCTTTGGTCAACAACCACGATTCGGATTTCCTGGCGCAGTAGCAGGACGTATGAAGCCCTATAAAAGCTGGCGTCCGATTGAACAAGCGACGATCAGCTATGGACAAGGTATCTCAGTTTCACTCATACAGTTAGCGCGTGCTTATATGATGTTTGCGCGTAATGGTGAAATGATTCCATTAAGTTTTCAAAAACTGGATCATCCACCTGTTGCACAACGCGTATTGAGTGAGCGCGCTGCACGTCAAATGCGATTGATGATGGAAAAAGTAGTGAGCTCAGAAGGTACTGCGCCATTTGCACAAGTACGTGGTTATCGAGTCGCTGGTAAAACTGGTACAGCTTATAAAGTTGAAGGCGGTCACTACGTTAAAAAATATGTAGGCTCGTTTGTGGGTTTAGCGCCTGTATCTGATCCACGCATCATCGTTGCAGTCATGATTGATGAACCTTCGGGTCCACAGCATTTTGGTGGTCAAGTTGCAGCGCCTGCATTTGCGAATGTCGCAGCGGGCACATTGCGACTCATGAATGTCGCGCCAGATGCGCCTGTTACTAATGTTATTTTGCCGGCTGCGCCGATCACGGAGACGATGTGACGACAGCACAGCAACTCCATCCTGAGCAAATCACTGAGTGGATCAGAGGTACTGCATCGACTGCAGCGCAAAAAAACATCCACCTTACTGCGGATTCAAGACGCATTAGCTCTGGTGATGTGTTTATTGCTTATCCCGGTGATACAGGAGATGGTCGAGATTACATTGCAAAAGCAATTGAATCTGGTGCCAGTGCTGTGATTTATGAAGCGAGTGATGAGCATGCTGCATGTAGACACATCACTGTGCCCCATCTTGCTGTGCATGAGTTGAAACAACAAGCCGGCAGTATTGCAAAATATTGGTATGGCCAGCCTGATCAATCTTTGTTTTCAGTTGCGGTAACTGGTACCAACGGTAAAACTTCTTGTACACAATGGATAGGTCAAGCCTTGTCGCGCGATGGTGTGCCAACCACAGTGATTGGTACTTTGGGAGTCGGTTTGTTTAAGCAAGGCGAAGTAGATGAATTTGAACAAACAGGCTACACCACTCCTGATGCCGTGCAATTACAGCGTCAACTAGCAGTTAATAAACAAGCAGGCGCAAAAGCGTGTGCAATTGAAGCCTCTTCAATTGGTTTAGATCAGGGTCGATTAAATGTCTTGCATATTGATGTGGCGGTATTAACAAACTTTACACGCGACCATCTCGACTACCACGGCAGCATGGCTGCATATGAAGCTGCTAAGACACGTTTGTTTGATTGGCCAAGCTTAACGCATGTCGTGATTAACCTCGATGATGCAATGGGTGCTCGCATGCTAGAACATGTGCGTAAAAAATATCCAGCGCTAACGATTTTTGCTTACAGCATAGAACATACTGAACAATCTGAAAATATTCTCATGCTAAGCGCGAAAGAAATACGCATAACCCAGCATGGGATGAGTTTTCAATTAGTCACGCCATTTGGTCAAGCGCATATACGTTCGCATTTAATAGGACGATTTAATGTCAGCAATATGTTGGCAGTTGCAGGCGTTTTATTTGCACGCGGTTTAACTCTGCAAAAAATCACAACACTATTGGAATCCTTAGTTGCTATACCAGGTCGTATGCAACAACTAGGCGGAGTTGAAGCGCCATTAGCTGTCATCGATTATGCACACACACCGGATGCATTAGAAAAAACACTGCATACCTTGCGTGAAGTATCCAACGAACGACAGGGTGCGTTGTGGTGTGTATTTGGTTGCGGCGGTGATCGTGATCCAGGTAAGCGTCCACAAATGGGTGCGGCTGCTTGTGCTGCAGATCAGCTAGTCATCACCAGTGACAATCCACGTAGTGAAGATCCTGCGCACATTATTGAGCAAATAGTATCTGGTATGCCAGAGACTATGAAGCAAAAACCAGAAGTGATACCTGATCGTGCGAGTGCAATTTTATATGCCATACGTCATGCGGCAAAAAATGATGTGGTGCTCATTGCAGGTAAAGGTCATGAGAACTATCAAGAAATAAAAGGTCGTCGATTAGCATTTTTAGATGCAGATCACGCTGCATTAGCATTAGCTACTTGCGCGACGCGCCATGGAGGTCACTAATGCGCGCACATCTTTCTGATCTGTTGGTGGATTTACCTGAAGCACGTTTAACGACGTCGATTGAATTCACAGGTGTATCTACTAATAGCAAAGCAATAGGCAAAGGTAATTTATTTGTTGCGCTAGCAGGTGAGCGTTTTGATGCACATACATTTTTACCCGAAGTGGCACGTAGTGGCGCAGCAGCAGTAGTAGCACATGCTGTTCCAGAAAATTATCTCTTACCTGCCTTGTTAGTAAGTGATACACGCTATGCATTAGGGCAAATAGCCCATACCTGGCGCCGTCAATTTACTCAGCCTGTTATTGGTGTCACTGGCAGTAATGGAAAAACCACAGTTAAAGAAATGATTGCTTCCATTTTGCATGCAGCATTTGGAGACAACCACTATTTAGCAACGCAAGGTAATTTGAATAATGAGATTGGTGTGCCACTCACTTTATTCAGACTTGATGCAGCGATGCAAGCTGCAGTGATAGAAATGGGCATGAATCATCCTGGAGAGATTGCACGCCTAGCGGAGATTGCCGCACCGGATGTTGGCTTAGTCAACAATGCACAACGTGAGCATCAAGAATTTATGGCGAGTGTTGAAGCAGTTGCGATTGAAAATGGCGCAGTGATTCAAAATTTACCAGCACATGGCTGTGCTGTTTTCCCCTCGGATGATGTGTATACGCCGTTGTGGAAATCCTATGCAGGATCACGTCGCATCTTAAGTTTTGGTTTAGATGCGCAAGCTCACGTACGCTGCACTTATGACGTTAAAGAGTTTGGCAGTGTTTTGCATATTCACGCAGAGGGTCAGCAATTTGATGTGCAACTTGCTGCAGCTGGTGTGCATAACGTACGCAATGCTTTAGCAGCTTGTGCCGCTACATTAGCTATTAGTATCGCACCGGACATGATCGTAAAAGGACTGCAAGCCTTTGTCCCAGTTGCAGGGCGCTTACAGCGTAAGAGCGCAAAGAATGGTGCGTTAGTAATCGACGATACCTATAACGCTAATCCTGATTCAGTTCGTGCAGCGATTGATGTGTTGGCTGTTGCACCTGCGCCGCGCACATTGGTATTAGGTGATATGGGAGAAGTTGGTAGTGAAGGTGTGGCGTTTCACGAAGAAATCGGCGCTTATGCGAAAGCGAAACATATCGATGAAATTTTCACCTTAGGTGAATTAGCACGACATGCCAGCACTGCTTTTGGTAATCATGGGCGACATTTCAACGACATGGATGAATTAAATAAAGTAGTGGGCAATCTTGAATCCACAGCAAGTGTACTGATTAAAGGATCACGTTTCATGAAAATGGAAAGAGTCGTTCAGCATTTAACTGGCTTGTCAGTGGGAGGGCATTGATATGCTGCTATGGCTGGCACAACATTATCAAGATCAAATCGGTGCGCTAAGGATTTTTAACTTTATTACTTTTCGCGCAGTATTTGCAACACTGACTGCATTAATGATTGGTTTATTTGCAGGGCCTGCAGTGATACGTATGCTAACTCGCTTAAAAGTCGGGCAAGCAGTGCGTACTGATGGACCGCAAACCCATTTAATTAAATCAGGTACACCAACTATGGGTGGTGTGTTGATTTTGATAGGTATTACGATTTCCATGTTCTTATGGGGTGACTGGAGTAATCGTTTTATTTGGCCTGTGTTGGTTGTTACTTTAGGGTTTGGTGCAATTGGATGGGTAGATGACTATCGCAAAGTTGTTTACAAAGATCCAAATGGAATGGCCTCGCGTGAAAAATATATGTGGCAATCCATCATAGGTTTGCTCGCAGCACTGTATTTAGCATTTTCGGTATCAGGGCCAACCAACGATAAAGTTTTAGAACTTTTTTTCGCATGGGTGCAATCTGGATTTGAAATGGATTTGCCACCTAAGGCAGACTTAATCGTGCCTTTCTTTAAAACGATTAGCTATCCCTTGGGCGTATGGGGCTTCATCGCTTTAACCTATTTCGTGATTGTTGGTACTAGTAATGCAGTCAATCTCACCGATGGCTTAGATGGACTTGCGATTATGCCGACTGTGATGGTGGGTTCTGCATTAGGTTTGTTTGCTTATCTTGCAGGTAGTGCGACCTATTCAAAATATTTATTCATCCCACATATACCCGGCGCAGGTGAATTATTAATTTTCTGCGGTGCGATGGCTGGAGCTGGATTGGCCTT
>CANGLD010000067.1 GCA_947454475.1 Oxalobacteraceae bacterium | reverse complement strand
TGCTGTTCATGCGTGACGACTTTGGTTTCTATGCCGTGAGTATGACCAGCAGTGCCTTCCATATGATCATGCGACTCCAAACTAAATGGATCAGGTTCGCCATGACCTTCAACAAAACAAGCAACTTGTTGTTTAGATTGCGTTATACGCAAAATACCATTTGCAATATCAGTTTCAGTCGGACCATTAACTGTGAGTTTGCGACCTTCGCTCTCGAACAATGCCGTACCTGCAAACTGTACGCCGCGTAATTTAGCTTGAGCAGGATTGAGTATAGGATCAAAAAATTCGATTTGTATCTTTTCATTCTGCGCAGCGAACTGTTCATATAGCTCTACTGTTTCACGCATGCCTCTGTCATGAAAAAAGGTGATGTGTACTGGCTTATCCAAGGCCTTTAACATGGTGATAGTTTGTGGTGAGAGCGAATATTGTTTATCCGCAGTCATGTCTATGCGAGCAGGGAATAACGCAGCTAACCAGATAACACCGATGATGACAGCAATAATGCCCAGTGTTGTTAACAGCTGCTCACCACGTCTTTGCCTAAAGAGCGCAATGATGTCTGTGCGCAGCATAGCAACTGACCAGCCTGTTAATACTAAACCTGCAATCAGAAGAATGTTGGATACCAAATTTGAATTCACTGAGAGTGAATTCGCTAAGGCAGACGCGATCAGTAAGCCTACGCCTGCAATCAGTATGAGTCCGGAACGAAATGAGGTATCCATATTATCGACGCCACTGCAGATAGCTGCTGTTAAGGGTAAGGGCAATGGCACTCACGCCAAGGAAAAACACGATGGCTTCGCTGCGCAATAAACCTTGAATAAAATCAGAATAATGCAAAGCAAATGACATATGTGAAAACAAATCACGCAACAAAATTGACGATTGCAAGCTTTGCAAATGGCCGATAAACCAAAACATCAATAGCACAGGAATGGTAATGAGTGCTGCAACGATTTGATTTTCAGTTAATGCAGAGAAGAGCTGTCCAATTGCGATACAGCTCATACCAAGTAACAGGAACCCTATGTAACCAGCCAGAATATTTGGTGTTTGCGGATTACCGTATAAGTACAGAGGAATGAGATTGATGCAACTGGTTGCTGTCATCATCAAGAGCATAGAGACTGCGCCGAAATATTTACCCAACACGATTTGCCAATTTTGTAGTGGCAGGGTGACGAGTAATTCCATCGTACGTCCTGTGTACTCACCTGAAAACAAACGCATAGTCAGCACAGGCACGAGAACTATCGTCAATATGCCCATATTCTGAAAGGTCTGATCCATCGTCCCTACACCACTTAAAAATATGTTGTAGGTGAAGAAGAAACCAGTACCTAATAAAAATACAGCGATAACAAAGTAAGCAATCGGCGAGCGAAAATACGTCAGTATCTCTTTGCCATACACTGCGCGTAAGCCAGTTAATGCATTCATGAATTGACTCCAGCTGATTCAGTGATGGTGGCGTCAGCGCCAGCATGACCAATGTAGCGCAAGAAAATATTTTCTAAAGTAGGCTGACGACGTTCAAGTTTATGTAATTCGCCGCTTTGAATAATGGCACGTGCAATGCGTGCTTCTATATGTTCATCTGCATTTACCTGACACTCTATGCCCAACATGCCTGGACGTGCAGCTAAAGGTTTGATGCTAATGCCTGTGATGCCTTCAACACCATTTAGTGCATGGTGTATTTTATTTTCTTCACCACTTACTTCAGCTACTACGCTGCTGGTTTCTTCTGCAGCGCGTTGCAAACTTTGTGGCGAACCCACGGCGAGAATGCGACCATGATTAATAATCGCTATGCGCTGACAAATCAGTGTGACTTCAGGCAGGATGTGCGTAGATAAGAGAACAGCATGTTCTTTACCCACATTGCGTATGACTTCACGCGTTTCTTGTATTTGTCCTGGATCTAAACCTGCAGTCGGTTCATCGAGTAATAACACATCAGGATCGCCCAATAAGGCTTGCGCTAATCCTACGCGTTGACGGTAACCTTTAGAGAGTTTGTAAATTTCTTTGGTTGTGACTGTCTCTAGTCTACAGGCTTGCATCACGCGATCGAGTTCACTTGCTATGCGTGTCGAGCTAATTCCTTTTGCTCGAGCGACAAAACGTAAATAAGAACTCACATCGAGAATATCGTAGAGAGGCGGTTGTTCAGGCAGATAGCCTATTTTTTTTGCCGCTTCATTATTTTCTGTCGCCATGTCGTAACCAGCTACACGCACGCTACCAGTACTAGCAGTGGTGAATCCAGCAATCATACGCATGGTGGTTGTTTTGCCCGCGCCATTGGGGCCTAAGAAGCCAACGATTTCGCCTTTTTTTACATCAAACGAAATGTCATGAATAATGGTTTTTGAACCATAGCGCTTAGTGACGTGTTCTAGTTGAATCATTACAGCCCACTTTAACTTCAGAATGCATGCAAGATAACACATGCAGGATTAAAAAAGCCCCCGGTGAAGGGGGCTTTTCAGGGCGGTTAATCTCGCCTTATTTATGCCAACGGTCGCCCATTTTAGCGAACTGAGGTGCATCGTGAGACATCAGAATTTGTGCGCCTTCGATATCACGCATCATTTTCAGTTTGTTCACTGAGTCCATGTAAGCGGTTACGCTGAAGTTCAAACCAGCTACGTAGCCGTCTAAGTTCTCTTGCATCCAGACTGCATCTTGAGAAATGATCATGGTGCCTGCTTTAGGCAATTTCACTTTCATTGATTGATGACCAATGGTGTGACCTGGGGTTGGGATGATACGAACAGAACCATCGCCGAACAAATCATATTCGCCATCTAACTCGAGGTAGTTGAAGTCACGAGCAGCTTGGATGTCAGCTTGTACGAACGCGCCACCCATACGGCCTTGGAACTTCTCTGGCCACCAGCCTTGATACATTTCTTTCTTTTGTACGACGTGGATAGCTTTAGGGAACATAGCCATGTTACCTGCGTGATCCAAGTGAGTATGTGAAGTGACGAGAACTTTTACGTCTTCAGGCTTCAGACCAACTTTTTTCAACTGCATGTCGATCACATCTGAACGCTTTTGGCTAGGTTGGAACAGATCGCACAGACCAGGAGCCCAGTACTTTTTGCAGTTCTCAACGCCATCAGAAATCGCTACGTTGTTACCTGTATCGAATACGACTACACCTTTAGGATGCTTCAAGATCCACATTGAAACAGGAATCGTGATTTGTTTCGCTTCTGGGAAGGTTGGAATCAAAGCTTGAATGTTGAATGGGCCAAACATACCGCTCGATGCCCAGTACAGTTCTTGTGATTGTGCTGCAGGTGCTGCGCTGATGCAGAGAGCTGCCATCAGTGAGGCTAGTAGTCCGGACTTTTTCATGCGTTTCCTCCGTGGGTGGTCAATCTTTATTGTTAAGTATTGCTGTCTCTTCTATCCCTACCCGACCTGATTAACCCCAGTTCGGAAAAGTACGGGGTGATCTTGCATCACTCTATTTTTCCTGTCAACACCAACTTATGCATCTCTGTTTGATCAACATCGCGCTGCAGCAAATTAAATGTTGATTCATGTTGCAGTGCGATTTAAGAGTGAAAAATGCACATTACACTCTGTGAAAAGCTTGGTGTTGATGCGATAACTTGTAATCATTCCTGCTCATTGTGATGCATTCGTATTTTGCAAACAGCGCCTTTAAAAAACTGAACTTGCTCTAGTGCCCTTGCATCTGCGAAAGTAGGGATGTTGGGGGATGCCGTGCGATGAATAAAATAAATAGAACATCGCCTTCAAATCAATAACTTATCTGAATCCATGCAGTAAAGTTGTTTTGTTTTTGATAAGTGAGCTGTGAATTCCCAATGAAATACACGCAATGCACCTTATCATTAACAAATGTTGATTGGTACGTTGTTATTTTTTATGAAACTTACTTTTAACGTATGCAAATTGAAAACAGTTCTGTAAAAAATCAACATGCTCCATTCAAACCAATAATCAATTTCAATCGCCGGAGATAACTTATGAAGATGTCCTCACTTTCTCGCTCTGTGGTTGCTGCAACAGCAGTTGCTGTTTCAGCGCTCACCATGACTGGCGCATTTGCGCAAAGTAAGCCTGCTGAATTGAAGGTAGGTATCACCACCTTTTTGTCTGGACCTGCATCTGTGTTTGGTGTGCCAGGTAAAGCGGCGGCTGAACTCTATATAGAACAGTTAAATGCAGCGGGTGGCATCAATGGCGTAAAGATTGTTCCTACTTTTATTGATGAAGGTGTGGGCGCAGACAAACTGTTATCTGAATACCGTCGTGTAGTGCAAGAAACAGATACCAAAGTGATGTTAGCTTCTATTTCTAGCGGTAACTGCAATATCATCGCGCCAGTTGCAGAAGACCTCAAAGTGTTAAACATCATGTGGGACTGCGGTACAGAAAAAGTATTAGAAGAAAAGCGTTACAAATATGTAGTACGCACGCAAGCGAATGCAACGACAGAAATGGTTGCTACTGTTTTGTATCTGTTGAAAACTAAACCAGATTTGAAATCCATCGCAGTGATGAATCAAGACTATGCATGGGGTCGTGATTCTTGGGAATTATTTCGTAACACCTTGCTTGCTTTAAAACCGGATGTCACGATCAGTGCAGAGTTATTCCCTAAATTTGGTGCAACGGATTACTCTACAGAGATCAGCCGTTTACAAGCTTTGCGTCCAGATGTCATTCTCTCAACCTCATGGGGCGGCGACTTAGATACCTTTGTTCGTCAAGCTGCACAACGTGGTTTGATGAAAACTTCCTTGTTTGTTTTACCTTTGGCTGAAAGCTCACTCGAGCGTTTAGGTACAACTTTGCCAGACGGTGTGATTGTAGGTTCGCGTGGTGATCATTATTTCTTACATCCAGAACATAAGTCGAATGCGAAGTTAAATAATTTCGTTAAAAAATTCAAAGAGAAAACCGGCTCTTATCCTATCTACTCGGTGTATCACATGGTGCAAGGTTTAGATGGTTTAGTCGCTGGTTATAACAAAGCGATTAAAGCAAATAAAGGTCAATGGCCAACACCAGAACAAGTTGCAGAAGCCATGCGCGGTATGGAGTTCCGTGGACTCACTAACACTGTCAAGATTCGTGAAGATGGACAAGGTTTGGAAGATCAACTCTTGGGCATCACCAAGAAAACGGCTGCGTATAACTTTCCTACTTTAGAAAAAATTACAGTCTATCCAGCTGATTTAATCACCACACCAGTTGGACAAAAATCACCTGAATGGGTGAAGACGATCAAACCTGATCTACTTAATAATTCACGTATTAAGCAATTTAACTAAGCAATTTAACTAATTCACTTTTAACTAATTCACTTTTAACTAAGTCATTCAGTATTTAAACAAGGTCGTCGCATGCCGCAGGATCTTTATATTTTGGCCATCTTAGATGGACTGTCTTACGCTGCATTATTGTTTTTAGTTGCATTGGGCATGACACTAGTATTCGGTGTCATGAACATTGTGAATATGGCACATGGAAGTTTTTATGCCTTAGGTGGCTATATGGCTGCAACCTTAGGTATTTGGGCAGCAGCACAAGGTGTGTCACCAGCTTGGTCGTTGGTGATTTTGCCTTTAGCTGCTGTCATCATCGGCGTTGTCTTTGGCGGGCTGATGGAAACTTCACTCATGCAACGTATTTATTCTAAAGATCCGATTTTGCAATTGCTGGTGACGTTTTCAGCGTTCATGATTTTTGAAGACTTTCAACGATTGGTGTGGGGCACACAACCTTACTTTGTGTCTGACATTGTGAATTACTTAGGCACGACGGAAGTTCTCGGCATTACCTATACACGCTATCAATTAATACTCTTACCAGGTGTGGCGATAGCGGTGTTTATAGCATTGCGATCGTTTTTAAAATTCAGCAGTGTGGGGCGTCAAATTATTGCAGTCTCACACAATCGCGAAGTCTCTACGGCATTAGGCATTAACGTTAAACGTATTTCCCTGTTCACCTTTATGGTGGGTTCTATGTTGGGCGCATTAGCTGGTGCACTTGCTTCACCAACCGTGTCTTGGGTTCCTGGTATTGGTGGTGAAATGATCGTGTTGTCGTTTGCTGTTGTAGCAACTGCAGGCTTAGGACAAATTGAAGGTGCGTTAGTTGCCGCGATACTCATAGGGCTTGCACGATCGTTTGCGGTTTATCTCATGCCTGAAGTAGAAGTCTTAGTGCCTTATCTGATTATGGTTTTAGTGTTGTTGTTCCGTCCGCAGGGATTGTTCTCAGTTGCGCAGGCGCGGAGGGTGTGATGAGTAAACCTAAGATTGTTGTCATCATTCTGACCTTGTTAGCTTTGTTATTACCACTTGCTTTACCTTGGTTGAAAACACCTTTGATATTAGGTACGGCTTTTGGTATCGCAGCATTAGGTATTTCCATCCTCATTATTTCAGGTCAAATTTCATTCGGCCATGCTTTATTTGTTTGCGTAGGTGGTTATGCTGTTGCATTCACCGTTCGTAAGTGGACGCAAATGGATAGTGCTTTGTTGCTAGTGGTTGGCACTGCAGTCGGTGCTGTCATTGGTGCCATCGTAGGATCATTTGTTGTGCGTTATCGCGGCATCTTTTTCGGCATGCTCAATCTTGCACTCTCCATGGTCTTGTTTGCTGTGTTGGGTAAATTTTTTAATGTCACTGGTGGTACAGATGGATTGCGATTAGAGCGTTCACCATTTTTTGGTATGAACATGGAGCGTGATGCATTTGAATCCGTGTTGTTAGTGACATGTGTGGTTTTGGCTTTGTTAATGGGCTGGTTGGTACAACGTTATTTACGTTCCGTAGCAGGTCAGGCTTTATCTGCTGTAAAGACCAATGAAACACGATTAGAGTATGTCGGCATCTCTGCTTATAAAGCTTTGTGGATCGGCTATGTCATCTCTGCCGCACTTGGTGGCTTGTCTGGTTCATTGTTTGCAATTGCACAGGGTTTGGTCACTCCTGAAATGGGTTACTGGGTGCGCTCAGGTGAAATTGTGTTTGTAGCGATCTTAGGTGGCGTGGGTCATCCTGTCGGTGCATTCATAGGTGCAGGTATCTTTGAATTCGTTAAATTATTTGCTGCTGCATATTTAACGGGTGCTTGGCAAATGGTGTTGGGATTCGTGTTAATTGCGATGGTGTTTCTTGCACCACGCGGTATTTCTGCATTACTCGAAGATAAAAAACAGCAGGAGGGCGCATGAGTACTCCACTGTTACAAACGAAAGATTTACAACTTGCATTCGGTGCAGTGGTGGTTGCGGATCATATTGATTTCTCTTTAACAGAGGGCGAGCGGCTTGCTGTTATTGGGCAAAACGGGGCAGGTAAAACTACCTTTATCAATATCTGTACAGGGTTAATTCATCCCCAAGCAGGAAAAGTATTTTTCGAAGGTCATGATGTAACTGCGCTTTCACCACGTGCGATAGCATTGCGTGGCATGGTGCGTTCTTTCCAATTACCGCAATTATTCACTGAGCACACTGTGCGTGATTGTGTACGCATTGCTGCAGCAGGTAAGCGTGGTGGTTTAGGTTTGTGGACACCACTCGATAAAGCTGTATCCGCTGAAGTTGTGGATCATGTACTGGAGATGGTAGGACTAGCAGCGCGTGGTAATGAAATGTCAGGTGCTTTGCCTGAAGGTCAGCGTAAATTATTAGACATTGCCATGGCACTCGTGCTTAAACCACGCTTACTGATTTTAGATGAGCCAACGTCAGGCGTATCAACAGATGAAAAACATGGTTTGATGAAAACCATTATGGCAGCTTTAGATGCAGAAAAAGTGACAGCAATTTTTGTAGAACACGATGTGGATATTGTTTCGCAATATGCGACACGTGTCGCTGCTTGGATAGCAGGTCGTATTGCTGCGGATGGCACACCACAGCAAGTGTTAGCTGATCCAGAAGTGCGTAAAAATGTGATCGGGGAATGAGATGCTGAAGATTAATCAAGTCAGCGCGCAGATTGCCGGTATTACTGTATTGCGCAATATTCACACTGAATTCAATGCAGGTCAGTTATTAGCGGTAGTAGGTCGCAATGGTGCAGGTAAGACCACTCTGCTGCGTGCCATCATGGGTTTATTGCCTCTTTCTGCAGGCAAGATCACATTAGAGACGACGGATTTATCTACTGTTGCTGCTTATAGTCGTGCTGGTTTAGGCTTAGGTTATGCACCTGAAGATCGTGTGATGTTTCCTACGTTTACAGTAGAAGAGAATTTACGTTTGCCTTGTGAAGTGATGGGTTTAACTAAAGAAGAAATGGATAGACGTTTAGCACGTGTGTTGGAAGTGGTACCTCAACTACAAGAAATGCTACCTCGCTCAGGTGCTGCACTATCAGGTGGTCAAGGCAAGATGGCTGCACTCGGTCGTGCTCTGATGGTAGGTACAAAATTGATCTTACTGGATGAACCTTTTCAAGGATTAGCACCAGTGCTTGCGAATCAATATGCAGAGTCTTTACGTCGCTTACATAAAATCGCCCCGGAATTATGCATAGTCGTGACGGAATCAAATCGTAGTTTGTTACGCGATTTACCCGATGCCACGCTAACCCTAGAACGCGGCGAACTCATCACTGCTGAATAATCTCATTATTTTTTAAGGAATTGCGCATGCCTACCTTACTCATTGATGGTAAATGGGTCTCCTCCATTGCAGGTGAAACGATTGATGTCATTAATCCCTGTGATGCAAAAGTGTTTAGCAAGATAGATCGCGGTACGGCTGCGGATATTGATTTAGCAGTGCAAGCAGCACGACGAGCATTGCATGGTGCATGGGGCCGCATGACAGCAACTGAGCGTGGCCGCATTATGATGAAATTTGCGGATTTAATTGTTCAGCATGCGGATGAGATTGCAAAAATAGAAGCGCAAGATACTGGCAAACCGATGACCGTGGCGCGCAATGACATTGTGGCTGTTGCGCGGTATTTTGAATTTTATGGCAGCGCTGCAGACAAAATTCATGGCGAACAAATTCCTTATTTAAATAACTATAACGTTCAAGTTATACGTGTGCCACACGGTGTAACAGCCCATATCATTCCTTGGAATTATCCCGCGCAAATGTTTGGTCGCACCTTAGCACCTGCACTCGCTATGGGGAATGCTTGTGTATTAAAACCTTCGGAAGATGCTTGCTTGTCTGGCATACGACTAGCTGAGTTAGCGATGGAAGCAGGTTTGCCTGCGGGTGCATTGAATGTCGTCACAGGTTATGGACATGAAGCGGGTGCTGCATTGACTGCGCATCCCGGCATTAATTTTGCCACCTTCACTGGTTCCCCTGAAGTGGGTGTGATGGTGCAAGAAGCGACTGCAAAAAATTCTGTACCTTGCGTATTAGAGTTAGGTGGTAAGTCACCACAAATCGTGTTTAATGATGTGGACTTTGATAAAGCCATACCCGTGATTGTGAAAGCGATTACACAAAATGCAGGTCAGACTTGTTCTGCAGGTAGTCGATTACTCGTGCAACAAGATATTTATGATCAATTCGTTGGTAAGGTGGCGGAGGCTTTTAAGAAAGTTAAAGTCGGTACGCCAGAGATGGATTTGGATTGTGGCCCTATCGTGAACAAAAAACAATTCAATCGTGTGAATAGTTTTATTGATGAAGCGATTGCATCTGGTGTGCCTTTGTTAGCGCGTGGCGTGTTAGCCGACGGTATTGCTAAGGATGGTTATTTTGTTGCGCCCGCTTTGTTTGGTGCTGTGCCACGTGAACATAATCTCGCGTGCAAAGAAGTGTTTGGTCCTGTGTTGTCGGCTATGCCATTCAAAGATGAAGAAGATGCAGTGCAGTTAGCAAATGCTACGGAATACGGTTTAGTGGCAGGTGTGTGGACTGAGAACGGTAGTCGTCAATCTCGTTTAGCGCAACGCATAGATAGTGGACAGGTTTTCATTAATTGCTATGGCGCTGGTGGTGGTGTCGAGCTTCCTTTCGGCGGCATGAAAAAAAGTGGCCATGGTCGCGAGAAAGGTTTTCTTGCTTTGGAAGAGTTTAGTGTCACCAAAACAGTGGTGCAGTACTACGGTTAATGTGTTGCGATTCAAGATCAAAATTTTAAAGCTAATTTAATTGGGAGTATGTATGGGTCAACTCAACGGTAAGGTCGCCATTATTACAGGTGCAGGCAGTGGTTTTGGTGAAGGTATGGCAGAAGGCTATATACGCGAAGGTGCCAAAGTTATTATTGCTGATTTAAATGCAGCAGCAGGTGAGCGTGTTGCGAAAGCACTCGGTGCGAATGCGAAAGCAGTGACTTGTGATGTAGCGAATGCGGATTCTGTTAAAGCAATGGTCAAGGCTTGTGTGGATACTTTTGGTGTGCCAGATATTGTGATTAACAATGCAGGCACCACGCATAAAAATCAACCTATGTTGGATGTGGATGAAAAAACCTTTGATCGTGTGTTTGATATTAATGTGAAATCGATTTATTTCATGACACATGCTGTTGTGCCCTTAATGCGTCAACGCGGCAAAGGTGGTGTGATCATTAATGTAGGTTCGACTGCTGGTATACGACCACGTCCTGGTTTGTCTTGGTATAACGCATCCAAAGGTGCAGTGAATTTACTGTCACGTGCTATGGCTGTCGAACTTGCACCGGACAAAATTCGAGTCAATGCATTGTGTCCAGTGATGGGCGCCACTGGTTTATTAGGTGATTTTATGGGTATTCCTGATACACCTGAAAATCGTGCGAAATTTATTTCTACGATTCCTTTAGGTCGTTTCTGCGAACCACGTGATATGGCTGCTGCTGCTATTTTCTTAGGAAC
>CANGLD010000066.1 GCA_947454475.1 Oxalobacteraceae bacterium | reverse complement strand
TTTTATTCAGAAAAAGGAGTCGCTCTATTGAAAAATAAGCCTGATCAATTACTATCACTGGATACGTATAGTCCTGAAAAATTGCTCGATACGATTAGCAAACAATTCAAGTGTAAAAATGATGCTGAACTTTCAAAAGCTATCGCAACACCAGCGTCTGTGATCTCTAGTGTACGAAGAAAGTTAATACCAATATCTGCCCAAAATTTATTAGATTTTCATGATGCGACAGGCATGTCTATTAAAAAGCTAAGAAAATTGACAGGTGATAGCAGAAAATTTTTTAGTTGAAGTGACTGAATAAAACTTACAATGTCAGTTAGCTAAGTGTTAGTTTTAGCTAAATCAAAGAGGAGTCAAGCCATGAAAAAATTATTAGGTCTACTAATTCTTTTGATTACTTTATTACCCTGTTTTGCCTTTGCTCATCATGGGCACGCCAGATTCGGTTTTTATATGGGACCCGGTTATTACACGCCCTATCCCTACTACTATCCACCTCCCGTGTACTACCCTAATCCTCCAGTCGTGATTCAATCATCGCCCCCTGTCTATGTGGAAAAATCCACCGCGCCTAGCAATACAGTAAACTCAGCGTCGACTGGCGAATGGTTTTATTGCGCTCCCTCAAAAACTTATTATCCGTATGTCAAAGAATGCTCAGAAGCATGGCAAAAAGTTCCTGCTACTCCTCCTAATTTGACAGGTCAGTAATCATGAAAAAAACTACGCTATCTATTTTTATTCTTTTAGGTTTAGGTGCTTGTGCCACCGTACCCAATGGTCCTAGTGTTTTAGTTCTACAAGGGAGTAATAAAACCTTTGAAGAATTCAGACGTGATGAAATTGTGTGCCGAGACTATGCATTACAACAAATAGGCGGTAAGTCGGTAGGAAAAACGAATGATGAAACCACGCTTAAAAATGCGGCTATTGGTACTGTGGTGGGTACCGTAGCGGGCGCTGCCATAGGTAAAAGTGAAGGTGCGGCAGTAGGTGCTGGTTTGGGCTTAATATTTGGCACTGCTTCAGGCGCGGAAAATGGTCGACAAGCGAGAGTTGATTCACAAACCATGTACGACAATGCTTTTATTCAGTGTATGTATGGATCAGGTCACCGCGTTCCTATGTCATCAAGTTTGATGCCTAGCCAAGAGCGTAGCGATGTGCAAAAACCAACGACAACGCCACCGCCACCACCTCCTTCAGCTCCACCACCTGCAGCACCATCAGGTAAATAAAATATGCGAGGCTTGCTTACGCTTGCCACACACCGTAACCGGCCTCGCGCAATCGTATTGCCAGATCAACTTCCATGTACTGCGCATCGCCATACGGCATGGGATTGAGATGTTCAAAAAGCTCAGTCATTAAACGTAAACCATATTTCTCGGCAAACTTATTCGATTTATAGCCGGCTTTATGATTGTCAAAACGCTGGTCAGGATCCAAGCCTGTCATACCTACATAAACGCAAGGCTTACCAGACACATAATCAGGGTTCGCCTTTTTGAATTTATGTTCATACAAGACATCGCGATCAAGCTCTATCACATAGACATGGTGAGCTTCCTTCATGTCACTCCTTGTTTCACTCTACAGATACATTGCAAAAAAAATCAGCCCACAGAGCCGATTTTTTAATTTGATTATTGATTTGGATTTTCTTTAAACACCACCATCTTTTCAACAAAATATTCGGTGTCACCAAAACAAGAACTAGGTACACCCTTGTGCTGGGCATAGGTCAACACTAAGCGCTGTCCAGTATGTTCGACTAGTTGATTCGCTAAGTCGTCATCGCGCACGGTAAATTCAAATTTCTCAGGAATTGCACCAGGCATGCTCGTCAATAAAAGCTCACCTTCCCAAGTTTTACATAGCCAGCCTTTACGGGAAATTTTTTGCATTAACCCTGCACGCTCACCAGTGGAATAAGACCAAGATAAAGAGACCCATACATAGGCTGAGAAAATCAGACCCGCCGTAACAACGAGTCCTATGAATGCTAGAAGTACTTTACGCATACGTATCACCAATCAAAAATGCCCCGATAAATCGGGGCATGGTTAGGATTAAACTCAGCTGAGTTTATTCATCAGCTTTCATTTTTTCACCAAATAACACAACCATCAGTGTTTTTCCGATCACATTCAACAGAATACCAAACAAAACCAAGCCTAGGAACATGGTAATGCCGGCGACTATACGCCCACCTGCTGTAACTGGGAACATATCGCCGTAACCCGTACTGGTCATGGTGACGATACACCACCACATCGCAGCTGGAATAGAGGTAAAGAAGCGCTTATCTTCCGGAATGGGATTTCCACTCAACGGATCCAAAGGTACAAACTTAACAGGCTCAGCACCTGCAGTTGCTGTCGCATCTAATAATTTTTGACCTGCTTCTAACGCTTCAGGGGAATATAAATTCCCTTCAACGAAATACATAGCCGTACTAGAGATCATCATCACCGAGAAAAACAAGATGAAGTAAATCTTCAGATTCGCAACGATAGGATTATTCTCAGCTTGTGTTTCGCTAACAGCCGTTCTCACTAATTTGAGTACCCGCAATACTCGAGCAACACGAACTAGTCGTAGCACTTTCGTACCTTGCAAGATAGTCAAATTCAACAGCATCAGGTAAGAAGGCAGAATCGAAACTAAATCAATAATGCCCCAAATGGTGAAAGCATATTTTAATTTTTGTTCCGAATAAAAAAGCTGTGCCAAATAATCAACTGTAAATATTGCGACGGATACCCACTCCAATATCCCAAATTGCGATTGATAATTTAGCGCTAAGTCAGGCACTGTTTCCAACGCCAATCCTACGCAAGAAGCAAGAATGAAAAATGTCACGATAGACTGCCATGCTCGATACCCTTCATGGGTAGGATCGGTTAGTGCTCGGCCTAAAGTTGTCATAGATTCTCCTATAAAGTTAATTTTTATTTTTCACATCAAATGCTGATGTGTCCACCCAACTCTACTGCATGATCTTCTGGAATTTTGTAATAATCTGTCGCCCCCAACATCATTCTATGCATCAAAATAAATAGACCAAAGAACCATGATGTATCTTTTCTAGCCACGACTTTTTCTTTACCAATGAAGAAAGAGATTTCAAGCAAGCTGAAATGAAATTCACGAGCACGCAAGAAAGCTAATGCGCGCGGAATGTTTGGCTCTTCCATAAAGCCATAGCGCACCACTACCGCATGAAAATTATGCTCTAGATGTTTGATTGTTACACGATCAACATCTTCTACGTAAGGTGAGCTTTCTACTTGCATACGCATTAACAGTACGCGTTCATGCAATACATGGTTATGTTTTAAATTATGCAGCAAAGCCATAGGAACAATATCATCATGTGGCACCATGAAAATGCCTGTACCTTTTACTCTTTGCACACTATCCGTAGAAAGCTTAGAGAGAAAATCAGTGAGGTTGACTGCATCACGCCAACGCGCTTGCAATAAACGATCGCGACCACGTATCCAAGCGATCATGATGATCAAGGTAATCGCTGCAACCACGACAGGCAACCAACCACCCTCGAAAAACTTAAACATATTTGCAGATAAGAACATCACATCAATAGCAAATAACAAGGCAAAGATGGGCACGAAAATAGCTTTATTCCAACCCCGTATCATCATCATGCAATAAGCAGCGAGTATGGTGTCGATCGCCATTGCACCCGTCACCGAAATGCCATAGGCAGATGCTAAGTGCTCTGAACTTTTAAAGGTAATCACAAGCAGCACTACGCCTATGAATAAAATAATATTCACTTTAGAGACGTACACCTGCCCAATTTCATCCGCCGAGGTATGACGAATACGTATGCGTGGTATGTAGCCTAATTGCACAGCTTGATTGGCGATAGAAAATGCACCCGAGATCACAGCTTGGGATGCGATGATGGTCGCCATAAAGGCAAGTAATAAGAGTGGCACTAAAGCCCACTCTGGAGCTAATCGATAAAACGGATTGTCCAATGCGCTTGGATCACGAATCAACAATGCGCCCTGACCAAAATAATTTAACAGTAAGGCAGGAAAGACCAAAAACAACCACGCTCTACGTATAGGTTGCAGACCAAAATGTCCCATGTCTGCGTAGAGTGCCTCACCACCTGTCACTGACAACACAACTGCACCCAAAATAGCAATCGCAATGCCGCTATGTTGAAATAAAAACTCGATTGCAATGAGTGGATTTAGCGCTACTAGCACAGCAGGATTTTTTATAATTTCCATCCCACCAAACACACCCAGTACTGCGAACCAAACCAACATAATCGGACCAAACACTACACCTACCTTACCTGTACCAAAACGCTCTACAGCAAATAAGGCCGAGATGAGAGCAATCGCAATGGGAATCACATACGACTGCAACGAAGGCGCAATAATGTTTAAACCTTCCACCGCACTCAAGACCGAGATAGCGGGAGTAATCATGCTGTCACCAAAGAATAATGCAGCTCCTAGCGTACCTGCGGTAATCACTAACCATTTAGCTCTGGGATGATGACTAACTTTTTCCATCACCAAAGCAGTTAAGGCAAATACACCGCCCTCACCGTGATTATCAGCGCGCATGATGATCATCACATATTTCAATGTAACGACGATTAACAATGACCATGTAATTAAAGACAAAATACCAAGTACAGCGGGAGTAATATCATGAGCTGTACCACCCATTGACGCTTCCACTGCGACTTTCAACGCATAGAGTGGTGAAGTGCCGATATCACCAAACACAACGCCTATAGCACCTATGATGAGCAAATATAAATTCTTATGCGGATGGTGATGATGGTGATGAGCGGACATTGTTTTACTTCCTATCTGAATTATTATTTAACTGTGCTTTAAGTTCAGCTAGTTCACTTCGCAAGCCATTCAGGCTCTCGATAATGTGTGTGGGGGTGACGCCTTGCTCATGATTCGCTTCTTCTTTAGCAGAATTAATCGAATCAACAATCACGGCAACAAAAAGATTGACCACGATGAATGTGGAAATGAAGATAAAGATTAAGAAAAATACCCACGCTGAAGGGAAGATTTCCATCACAGGTCTTGCTATCTCTTCTGACCAGCCTTCTAAGGTCATGACTTGAAAGAGTGTATAAAAGCTAGTGCTTAACGAACCAAAACGCTCAGGGAATGATTCACCAAACATGTTCGTGGCGATTACACCAGAGACATAGAAAACAATCAGGATTAATCCAAAGACAGAACCAAGACCAGGCAAAGATCCTAAGAGTGCGCCTACTACACGACGCATGCTTTCTACCTTATTAATTAAGCGCAGAATACGCAAGACACGTAACGCTCGCAGCACCGATAAACTTCCGGTTGCAGGAACAAGTGCAATGGCGACAACGAGGAAATCAAAAATGCTCCAAGCATCGATGAAGAAACGCCAGCCTCTGGCAGTTATCAATAAAGCAAGCTCAGCGATAAATATCCATAAAATTGCATGATCTATCATCAGCAGTTCAGGCCCAATAATTTGCATCACTTCATGATTGGTTTCAACGCCTAGGATAATGGCGTTAACAATAATGAGGATAATCAGAAAGCGCTGAATAAATGGCCTAGCCATGAAGCGCTCTATACCGCCGCGCCAACCCGGTTGATCTAATACGTCATAATGCATACTTAAAGCCTTATTATTTTAGTAATCAAATTTAAGCCTGAAAACCCATCACACAGACACAAATCAACCGCGCATTATCTCGCTTTAGGATTACAATTTCCTGACAGTAACTTGACAAATTTTACGCAAAAATTAGAAATAAAATCATTTTTTTCAACCAGATGAGATTCGCTAAATTTATTCATACTGTATTTTTAATAAGGCTTGTAAAGCTCAGGCATGTAGCAACCCATCACGCACAACCATGAAAATTAATACTAAATCTGGCGCTACGTTAGGTCTTAGAAAAATCAAACTTGCTGATACGAATGAATTTTTGCGGCTTGCAAAAGAAAATAAGGAATATCACCGTCCTTGGATTGCCGTACCTTCAAATGAAAAATCATTTGAAGCTTATGTAGAGGAAATGTGGACGAGTGAAGATAAAGCCTATCTCGTACAACGTGAAGACAACAATGCGTTTGTAGGTGTGATTGAATTAAGAGATATTTTTTTAGGCGATTTTAGAAACGCTTATGCCTGTTGGTATGCATTTGCATCTCAGTCCGGCCAGGGTTACATGCGAGCTGCTTTACAAGCAGTTATAGAAATCGCCTTTGGTAAATTGCATCTGCATAGACTAGAAGCGAATATACAGCCAGAAAATACTCAGTCACTTTATCTGGCTAAAGCCTGCGGATTTAATTTGGAAGGTTATAGCCCAAAATTCTTAAGAAAAAATGGTGAATGGCGCGATCACGAAAGATGGGCCATGATCAATCCAAACTACTAATCATTTCAGCTTGTCATGCTGCGTGAATTTTTAAATCGCTACCATCTGTCTGACATTGCGTTCTTGCATTTCACTACCTAAACCAGATGCAACCACTACGCCGCGATCAAGAACATAAAAGCTATCCGCTAGTTCTTCAGCAAAATCATAATATTGTTCACACAAGACGACTGCCATATTTTTTTGTTTCGCAATCAGTTGAATCACGCGGCCTATGTCTTTAATAATGCTAGGCTGTATACCCTCTGTGGGTTCATCTAATACGAGAAGTTTAGGATTCGCTGCTAAAGCGCGCGCAATCGCTAACTGCTGTTGTTGACCACCTGATAAATCACCACCACGTCGATTACGCATTTGATCGAGTATGGGAAAGAGTTCAAATAATTCTGGTGGTATGGGTGTGCTACCAGATTTTGTGGCGAGACCCATGCGCAGATTTTCTTCTACGGTTAAACGCGCAAAAATTTCACGACCTTGAGGCACAAAGCCTATGCCTGCACGCGCACGTTCATAAGAGGTAGCAGATTGAATGGCATGACCGTCAAATTCTATTACACCTGTTCGTATCGGTATTAAGCCCATTAAGGATTTAAGTAGCGTCGTTTTACCTACGCCATTACGACCAAGTAAAACGGTAATCTTGCCAGCCTCGGCTTGCAAATTCACATCACGCAAAATATGTGAACCGCCGTAATACTGGTTAACGTTGGATATATTTAATAATGACATAGTTGTTCAACGTCCCAGATAACTCTCAATTACGCGCTCATCCGATTGCACCTGCTCTAACTTGCCTTGTGCTAGAACTGATCCTTCACATAACACAGTGACGATATCGGAAATCGCTGCTATAAATTTCATATCATGCTCGACCACAATCAAGCAGTGCTTACCTTTTAATTGCAAAAGTAGTTCGGCAGTGCGATCTGTTTCATCATCTGTCATGCCTGCTACAGGCTCATCGAGTAATAAAACTCGCGGCTCCTGCATGAGCAGCATACCAATTTCTAACCACTGTTTTTGACCATGGCTGAGGTCCCCTGCCATACGTAAAACATGATCTGCTAAATGAATGGTGTGTAGCACTTCAGCTAATTTGTCACTCTGCTCTGAATCCAATTTAAAAAACACAGATGAACGTACATCTTTGGCTGTCTTAAGTGCTAACTCTAAGTTTTCAAACACACTGAGATTTTCAAACACAGTGGGCTTTTGAAATTTACGACCTATCCCCATCGCCGCAATTTGCGGTTCGTTATAACGCAATAAATTAATTGTGCTACCAAAATAGACTTGTCCTTCATCAGGTCGTGTTTTACCTGTGATGATATCCATCATCGTCGTCTTACCCGCACCATTCGGACCAATGATGCAACGTAGCTCGCCGGGTGCAATGTCGAGCGAGAGTTTATTGAGAGCGCGATAACCATCAAAGCTCACACTCACATCTTCTAAATACAAGATACGACCGTGTACTAAATCTAGCTCACCCGCTTTATAGGGGCGTGATAAAGAGACATTACCACCTGACTCTGTATTCACAACTGGAGCACGATTTTGTTTTTCCTGAAACGCTGCTAATCGCTGCGCACCGGCTTTCATGAGTTCTGGATTCATTTTTCACCTCCTGTCAATTTCTTAGACAGTTGTTGAATTAAACCCACTACTCCACCTGGCATATACAAAGTCACTGCTACAAATAAGAGACCTAGAAAATATAGCCAAATAGAAGGCGCTACTACTGTTAACCAGCTCTTGGCACCATTCACGATGAATGCACCTGCTATTGGCCCTATGAGCGTGCCACGGCCACCCACTGCAGTCCAGATGGCGATTTCAATCGAGTTAGCAGGACTCATTTCACTAGGATTAATAATCCCTACTTGAGGTACATATAACGCACCGGCCACACCACACATCATGGCGGAGATAGTCCAGATCGTGAGTTTGTATTGCAGCGTTGAATAACCGCAAAACATGACACGACTCTCTGCATCACGTATCGCTTGTAACACTCGTCCATATTTACTATTCACTAACCAGCGAGCAAACAAGAAAAACGCTAACAAAGTCAGACCCGTCATAACAAATAAAATCATGCGCATTTCTTGTGTTGCGATCGGTATACCCAATATACGTTTGAAATCTGTAAAACCATTGTTGCCACCGAAGCCAGTTTCATTACGGAAAAACAGCAGCATTGCAGCAAAGGTCATTGCTTGTGTGATGATAGAAAAATAAACACCTTTGATGCGCGAACGAAATGCGAAGAAGCCAAAAATAAACGCAACGATGCCTGGCACAGCAACAACAGAAATCAAGGTCAGGATAAAGCTATCACTGAAAGTCCAATGCCAAGGTAAGGTTTTCCAATCCAAAAAAACCATAAAGTCTGGTAAGTCACTTTTGTAATTACCATCGCGACCGATCTGACGCATGAGATACATACCCATGGCATAACCACCGAGTGCAAAAAACAAGCCATGACCTAAGGAGAGTATGCCGCCTATACCCCACACTAAATCCATGGCAAGTGCACAAATTGCGTAGCACATAATTTTGCCAATTAATGCTACTGCATAATCGCTTAAGTGAAAGAAGCTATTCGCAGGAACAAATAAATTCATGAGTGGCGCCAACACACACACTGCAATCAAAGCAATGATAAAAGCACGCCATCCATTGGCAGACATTAATGGTGCAGCTTGGGGAAGTTGAAAATTGTTACGCATGATTTATGCCTCTGCACTACGGCCTTTGAGCGCGAAAATACCTTGTGGGCGCTTTTGAATAAAAATCACGATGAAGACCAACACCATGATCTTGGCGAGCACTGCACCTGCTATACCTTCTAAGAATTTATTTAACACACCTAGTCCTAGGGCTGCATAAACACTACCCGCTAATTGACCAACCCCACCTAGCACCACCACCATAAAGGAATCAACGATATAGCCCTGTCCCAGATCTGGTCCGACATTACCAACTTGTGAAAGAGCCGCTCCAGCCAGACCGGCAATACCAGAACCGAGTGCAAACGCCATAGTGTCAATTCGAGCTGTGTTCACCCCCATACAAGCTGCAATAGGTCGGTTTTGCGTTACGGCTCTCACAAATAAGCCTAATCGCGTTTTACTAATCAGTGCTGCCATCGCTAACAACACAAACGCAGCAAAAGCGATAATCACTAAACGGTTGTAAGGCAAAATTAAATTCGGCAAGAGTTGAATCCCACCACTCATCCAGCTCGGATTTTCAACACCCACATTTTGCGCACCAAATAAGGTACGTACTGCTTGTATCAAAATTAAACTAATACCCCAGGTTGCCAACAAAGTTTCAAGTGGACGTCCATATAAATGCTTAAGCACCAATCTCTCAAGAATGGCACCAACTATTGCGGAAGCGAGAAACGCAACTGGCAAAGCAAGCAGTAAATACCAATCAAAAAAATGGGGTAGATATTTTTGAAATAAGGCTTGCACGAGATAAGTAGCATAGGCACCTATCATCATCAGCTCACCATGCGCCATGTTGATAACACCCATGAGTCCATAGGTGATTGCCAGACCTAATGCCACTAATAACAAAATAGAACCCAGACTAATGCCTGTAAATAAAGCCCCTAGGTTTTCACCTAACTTCAGTGAAGATTCGATTTCACGTAAAGATTTTTCTATTGCAGATTTAACTAATGGATCAGTCTCATCACTTAAGCGTTGATTCAATAACAGTACTGTCTCAGGTGTATGGTTAGCACCTAACATGATGGCTGCATCTTTGCGTAATTGCGCATCCTGACTACCTAGTCGCACTGCAGCCTGTGCTAATAAAAATTTTGCTTTAACTTCTGCATCCGTTTCTTTGGCTAATGCACGCTCTAACATCGCTAAACGACCAGGATCAGGCTCTTTGAGTAAAGAGCTGGCTGCTTCCATACGATCTTGTACGTTAGTAGAAAATAATTTTAATGCTGCGATCGCGCTTTCTAATTCTCCACGCAAGCGATTATTACTCACCACATCTTCTGCATCACTAGGCAACGCAACGACAGCACCAGTGACTGCATCTATCAACTTATCATCTTGCATAATTAAGACACGACCAGCAGCAATTTTTGCACTGTCTTCAGACATGGCTTTAATTAAAGCAAATGTTTTTTCATCAGCGGCTTCGACAGCTTTAGTCAAAGCTGTAATGCGGGATTCTGTTTCCCCTGTCGCCAGATTGCGTGCTTCTTCTACTGTCAAGGCATAGACAGGAGCCAGCGCAGCTGCAGAAAGACAGCATATAAGCAAACCTGAGACTAAGAATTTAAACACATTCATTTTTCAACATCCAAAAAGCAAGCATACTTTTCATTTTTAAAGGCAATCAACATCCACTGTGACAGTTTGCACTGCCACAGTGGGACATACTTAACGATACAACGTTGGAGAAAAAAACAGATTACTTCTTAGC
>CANGLD010000065.1 GCA_947454475.1 Oxalobacteraceae bacterium | reverse complement strand
TTCCTTTAATATCCCCTTCCCTATATCAAGTTGCTCAATATTTGCATATTCCGATTGTCCAGACATTGCATAATTTCAGGCTAATTTGTCCTCAAGCGATGTTGTTTAGAAAGGGGAAAGCCTGTGAAGCTTGTATAGGCAATCTTCCTTGGCGTGCCTCGTTGTATCGCTGTTATAGAAATTCATTTTCACAATCGAGTTTTACAGCACTCCTATTTACAGCACATCGCTTACTAGGTACTTGGAATAAATCTGTCAGTCAATATATTGCATTAAGTCAGGCAGCTAAAGATAAATTCATTAAGGGCGGTATCCCTATTCAATTACTAAGTATTAAATCTAACTTTGTGGAATCTATTAAAACGCCGACTTGGTATCAGAGACAAGGTGGAATGTTTATAGGTAGATTGTCCGTAGAAAAAGGACTTGATGTATTAGCAAGAGCAATTGCTTTGCTAGATAAAATAAAAATCGATGTGTATGGTACGGGGCCATTAGAACGAACAGTGCATGCTATTCCTGGATTAATTAGTCACGGCTTCCAACTGCAATCCATGCTATTGGACCGACTACATCAGGCTTCATACTTAATCATGCCTAGTACTGGTATAGAGAGTTTTGGTTTAGTCGCAATTGAAGCATTTTCATGTGGAACACCAGTTATCGCTAGTCGTCATGGAAGCTTAGTCGAGATTATCAAACATGGGAAAACTGGATTATTAGTTGAGCCTGGAGATCATCAGGCGTTAGCCAAGGCAATTGCATGGGCAGAAAAAAATCCTGAATCCATGAAAAAAATGGGACAGGCTGCTTATATTGATTATCTAGCGCGCTATACACCAGAATCAAATTATAGAAGTCTTATGAAAATATATTTAGAGACCATCAATAAATATCAGCTAATAAGTTAATAAATCAAACTGCAGTTAATTGTCCGGTCTGATAATCATGAATAGCTTGCTTAATCTCAGTCACGGTATTCATCACAAATGGGCCATATTGGACGATAGGTTCATTCAAGGGCAAACCAGCAAGTAATAAAAATCTAGCTCCCTTTACTCCAGCAGTAATCTCAACTGTATCTCCTTCAGAAAAAAATGCCGCACTATGCGTACTTAAGTCTGACTCAGCAATCTTAGCTTGGCCTTCAAATACATAAGCCATCGCATTTAATTTCTCAACTAAAGGCAATCGTATCGATTTATTTGGATCCAGTGATATATCCAGATAGAGAGGTTCCGTTGTCAGTCCGTAAATCGGTCCACGTAAAAGCTGATCATTGAATGAAATTTCTCCTGCAATTATTTTAATGCGTACACCCTGCTCTTTTTCATGCACTGGAATTTCATCTGGTGCGATATCACGATAACCAGCGGGTTTCATTTTTTCATTGGATGGCAGATTTATCCAAAGTTGGAAGCCTCGCATACGCCCTTCTTCTTGCTGAGGCATTTCGGAATGAATAATTCCTCGACCTGCTGTCATCCACTGTACGCCACCACTCTGTAAATCCCCTTGATTACCTAAATGATCTTCATGGCGCATATGGCCATCTAGAATATATGTGACTGTCTCAAAGCCGCGATGTGGATGTGATGGAAAGCCTGCTATGTAATCACCGGGATTATCAGAAGAGAACTCATCGAGCATCAGAAAAGGGTCAAGGCGCGTATCTTCTCCGCTTCCTATACTGCGGCGTAAACGTACGCCCGCTCCATCTGATGTATTTATGGCGGGAAGAATGCGGGAAACAGTTCTTAATTTTTGGGAAGCAGGCATGGCAGAGTTATAGCTAACAATAATGAGCTATTTTACCTTCAGTTTTAATGACCATGCAGAGTAAGTAAATCTTTGAAAATATTCATTAAAAGTTAATGATTAATGAAAAACAGGAATTGTTTGTTTTCCATTTCTGAATAAGTCCTCTAATTTTTCTGGTTTAAGTCCTTCACTGAATAGAAATCCCTGTAGTAAATCACATGAGGTTGTACGTAAATAATTGAGCTGCTGAGCTGTTTCTACACCTTCTGCAACGACTTTAATATTAAGATCAAGCGCAAGTTTTGTAATGGCAGAAACTATCGCGCTATCAGCTTTGTTACCAGGCAGATTATGAATAAGGGATATGTCTAATTTCAAAACATCAATAGGATAATCTTTGAGATAAGTTAGTGAGGATATGCCGGATCCAAAATCATCTATACAAATTGAAATACCTGCCTTTTTAATTTCATGGAGTATAGGACTCTGTTTTTTAATTAAAGATAGAAGTGTTTTTTCTGTAATTTCAATTTCAAGTAGTTTTGAAAATTCAGGATTTTTATGTAGCAATTTAGTAAGGGACTTCATATATTGTGGATGATGAAGCTCTATCGCTGTAGTATTCAAAGCTATTTTTTTAATGGGTAATTTTCTTATTGTCCATTTTTTGATTTGTTCAAATACAGATTTTAAAACCCATGAGCCTATTTTTTCACTTAATCCCAATTCTTCACTCAGATGAATAATATTATTAGGATTAACATGAATTAAATCAGGATGCCTGCAACGTAGCAAAGCCTCAGCGCCTCGTATAGTAAATTTATGCAACTCAACTTGTGGTTGATAAACCAACTCAAAATCTTCATGCTCTATTGCTAGACGTAATTGTTGATATTGTTTTTCTTTAATCAGCGTTTCACTTAACATTTCGGCCGAATAAGATCGGTAACAATTCCGTCCCGCCTCTTTTGCGCGATACATAGCTAGATCAGATTTTTTCAATAAATCCGTAGAGTTTGTTCCATCTTGAGGATAAATAGCTAAGCCTATACTTGCACCAATTTTCAGTGACTTATTTTCAATTTGTATAGGCTGACTGAGGTTGGCAATAATGCTATGCGCTATAGATCCAGCGGTAGATAATGATTTTAATCGCGTTAAAATCACGACGAATTCGTCGCCACCAAGTCGAGCGACAGTATCTGTTTCACGAATACATTTAGTTAAACGTTGGGCTACTATTTTTAATAGCTGGTCGCCGGCAGGATGGCCGAACGTGTCATTAATCGTTTTGAAATGATCAAGATCCACTAATAAAAGTGCTGCTCGCGAATGATCTCGGTCTGCGTTGATTAATGCTTCATGCAATTTCTCTAGAAATTTTGCCCGATTGGGTAATCCGGTTAGCGCATCATGATTCGCTAGAAAATAGGTGTTTTGATCAGCAATACGACGTTCTGTATTGTCGCGCATGATTTGTACAAATCCCTGCAATTCACCATCTGGATTTTGTAGAGCGCCCATCACTCCCGAACACCAAAATCTTTGTCCATTTTTCCTTACACACCAATTATCGTATTCTGATCGTCCATTTTCTGTGCAATTTTTAATTTTCAATTCGAAAGTATTGTTTTGATTATTTTCTAGAGTAAAAAATTTAGAAATATGCTCTCCTAAAATTTCATGTTCTTGATAACCCAATATTCTTTCTGCTCCTAGACTCCAGCTAACGACATTTCCCTCTTTATTGAGCATAAAAATAGCGTAATCGAGCGTGCCTTCTATCAGCATGTTAAATACGATGCTCTTAAAATCTTCACTGGATAACATGGATCCGCCTCCGTCATCGAATAGCTATGAGTTAAAGACACATGCGTGATTTTTCTGTAATTTAGTTGAGTCGCTTAAGTAGAGTCATTTATCAGCAACAGACTAAGTCAGACATTATTATTAAAACGGAAATAATGGGCGATTGCATAGACTTAATTAGCTTGAGCCAAATCAAAGCCACAGCTAATTATGAAAAAAATCAGAACTTTGAAGGGAAATTACGATTGAAAGAGCAGTGGTTACTCTAGTGATGAGGGCTTAGCGCAATAAGGCGATTTCACTTTCTTCAAGAAAACACCATTCCCCACTTTCTAGTTCTAGATGCTGCAAAGTGAGTTCACCTATAGCTATGCGTGCTAAGGCGGTACAGTGATTTCCGGCAGCAGCAAGCATACGTTTGACTTGATGATATTTTCCCTGCTCGAGGATGATCTCACATTGATGTTCGCCTATTTGTTCACAGGAGATTGCAGCTAAGGGCGCTGGCTCATCATGTAATTGCACACCATTTTTAAGTTGCGCAATGAGTTTTTCATTGATTGGATCAAAAGTCGTCGCCAGATAACGCTTAGGCACATGTCTTTTTGGAGAAGATTGCGCGTGTATAAAGGCGCCATCATCAGAAAGCAGTAATAGGCCTGTCGTATCGTGATCTAAGCGGCCCACTGGCTGTACATCGCGCCAGCTAAATTGTTCAGGCAAGATGGTCAGCACGCCAGGGTGATGACTAGGTTTGCGGGAACACTCCATATTCGGTGGCTTATGCAGTGCGATATACACATGCTCACGATATAGCCATTCTTCTTCAAACAGCGTAAAGCTGAGATTGGTTGTCTCAAATGCTGATTTGAAATCAGTAATAACTTGACCACCAATAGCAACTTCCCCATCGGAGATCAATTGGCGACACCATTTTCGGCTGCCAAATCCTTGTGACTGTAGTATGCGGTCCAGACTTAATTCGCTCATGGCGGCACTCTACCAGAGAGTGAGCCGCCAGGCGAAAAACTAGCAATGTGCTTTATTTATTCCCTAGGCATACCAGGTTGGGGATGAGATTCTTTTTCTTTCAATCTCTTTTCATTGCCATAAGCCCCTGAATTAGGATTGCCTACTGCACCTGGTGTGTTGTAGTTTGTATTCGCGCCATTCGAATTGGAAGAATCTGATGGCGATTTTTGAGTAGGTGATCGCAATCCCCCTCCTTCACCAGACTGACTCTGTCCCGCACCACCCGAGGCGCCTGAAGATGATTTCGGTTTGTGATGACCACGTAATTTTTTATTTCGCTCACCAGTTCTCATCTGCTCTTCTTTTCCTGATGAGCCAGAATATTTATCATCTTGGTTAGAAATTTCTTGTGCTTTGCGCTCAACTTCAGCAGCACGTGCAGGATCCGTGCTTTCACTCACATTAGCAGACACACCAACATCACTTTGGGACCAAGCAGTACAACAGCTTAGCGATAATAAAATTGAAATCGTGTATTTTTTCATCAGAACCTCTCTCATCAATAGGACGTTGATAAAGCGAATAAGTCTGCATTGATGAAAACATAAGTTTACCTATCAGCCTTTGATCTCACCCAATAAGTGACGAGGCTAAAGACAAAGCTTCGCCATCATTGATAAGCGACATGCGATTTAAAGGAATGAAAAAAATCAAGTGAGGATAACAGGCAGTCTTCTAAATAAGACTGAGTAGTGAAGTTATTGCATGAACTGAAAATTACAGAGCGGCAGAAAACAAAGTGCAAAAGTTAGTAGAAGTGATGCGAGCAAGCTCATCAATAGACACACCTTTAAGATCAGCTAAATATTCTGCAACGTGCTTTACAAAACCAGGTTCATTGGTTTTGCCGCGCATTGGAACAGGCGCAAGATAGGGAGCATCGGTTTCTATTAGCATGCGTTCCAAAGGAACGTGACGTGCGACCTCTTGTAAATCTTTTGCATTTTTGAAGGTGACGATGCCAGAAAATGAAATATAAAATCCCATTTCCATAGCAGCTTCAGCGACTGCTAATGATTCAGTAAAACAATGCATGACACCAGCTACTCCACCTGCATGAACACTCGCTTTTTCTTCTTGCAAGATACGCAAAGTATCTTCTGAGGCAGCTCTTGTATGAATAATGAGTGGTTTTTCCGAAGCACGTGAAGCACGGATATGCACGCGAAATCTTTCGCGCTGCCATTCAAGATCACCTTTTAAACGATAGTAATCCAGACCTGTTTCACCAATCGCAATCACCTTGGGGTGCTGAGATAATTCAACTAATTGATCTACAGTAGGCTCTACTGTGTCTTCATAATCGGGATGCACACCAACAGAAGCATAAACTTGAGGATGCGCCTCTGCCATAGCGCGTATTTCTGGAAATTTATCTAATTCAACCGATACGCACAAAGCATGACTAACCTGATTTTCAGCCATCTTGGAGAAAAGCGCAGGTAAGCGTTCTGAGAACTCGGGAAAATTAATGTGGCAATGAGAATCGATAAACATATCGATATTATACGTTCTCAAGGCTAATTTGCTGATAGATCAAATTCATAACCTTAAATCGTATGCGTAGCTCTAGACGAAGCTAACGCAGTACCAAGTAGTTCTTCTATGCGTAGTCGTATTCTACGACCAGCATCATCATCGGGAAATTGTAGCCCTACTCCCTGTGTACGATTATGGCCTGCCCCAGCTGGCGTTATCCATGCCACCTTACCCGCAACGGGATAGCGATGCTCGTCCTGCATTAATGATAACAAAAGAAAAATTTCATCACCCAAATGACAAGATTTAGTTGTGGGTACGAAGATGCCACCATTTTGTAAAAATGGCATATAGGCTGCATATAAGGCAGCTCGTTCACGAATGGCGAGAGATAAAACAGCAGGACGAGGAGTTGCAGATTCTGGTAGCGCAGATTGCGTAGACATGGTGATGTTAAGCTTAAAGTGAAGCGCTGCTCACATTCAATCGCATCACAGCATGAATCGGCTTGCTTAAGAAATTGATTTAGCTATTTCAAGCTACCACTTCAGGACTGAATAAACGCACGTAATCGAGCAGCATGTTTTCAATAAAAAGGCGAGCAGATAAAGAATGATCTGAAACTGCACGTCTTTCACCTGCATCACGCAATGCTTGCTGCAAACGATGTAATGCAATCTGTTTTGCGAGTGCTAGCAAAGTTTTTTCGTGACGTGGGTAATAGCGTACCTTGCCTGTAAGCTTAATAAGAAAGAGATCATAGTACCAACGCTGTTGGCATGACACTAGACTGGTTAATGGTACTTTCTGTAGTCGCTCTGCTACGACTAAAGCCTTCGCCATGTCAGGTCGCGCAAATTGTCCAAGTAATTCTTCTTGCCCTTCTTCATCATCGGATTGAGACGCCGCTAAAGCAGAGATAGGCGCACCACCTTGTTCCGCTAACCATTTATCAGCATCAGTGAGTCCTTGTTGTTCTAGCCATAGCGTTGCTGCTTTTGCGTCTGGCAGGCCCAATGCAAAACTCTGACAACGTGATCGTATAGTTGGCAACAATCGATCATAACGATGACTAATCAATAAAAATAAACTATTCGGTGGTGGTTCTTCTAATGTTTTAAGTAAAGCATTGGCAGAGGCGCCATTTAATGCTTCTGCAGGATAAAGTAAAACCACACGTAAACCCGCACGATGTGTAGAAACATTCATGAAGGTGGCTAAGGCACGTATCTGATCAATACGAATCTCTTTAGAAGGATTGCGGGAAGACGTTGATTTTTTGCCTGCAGGCTCTTCCTCAGTTTCAGCAGAGGATTCAGCATCTTCAGCATCAAGAACTTCTGGTCTTACACGACGATAATCCGGATGGCTATATTGCGTAAACCATCCACAAGCTTCGCATTCACCACATGCAATCGCATCTATAGTAGGACGTTCACATAAAACCGATTGCGCAAAATTTTCTGCAAAATGTACTTTGCCCGATCCTTCTTGACCATGAAATAAAATGGCATGCGGCAGCCGTTCTCTATATTGCTGTAAGCGCTGCCAATCATCTTGTTGCCATGGATAGATCATAAATTCCACATAAAATTAACTGATACTAGTACTTATCAGAGATGTTCAATGAGTTGTTGAATAAGTTCTTCAACGTGTAGACGTACAGTCTCTAAAGGCTGGGTAGAGTCAATGACACGTATGCGATTTGGAAATTGTGCAGCTCTTTGTAAGTACACATCGCGTGTCGCTTTGAAAAAATCACTTTTTTCTTGTTCAAATTTATCCAAGACTCTTTCCGCATCCAATCGCTGACGTGCGACCTCTATGGGGACATCAAACAGTAAAGTCAGATCAGGCTGTAATTCAGGATGTACCCAATGTTCAAGTACAGCTAATTTTTCTAATGATAAATGTCGCCCACCACCTTGATAAGCAAAGCTAGCATCCGTAAAACGATCAGAAATAACCCACTCTCCTCGTGCAAGCGCAGGCTCTATCACTTGAGCAATATGTTCACGACGTGCCGCAAACATGAGTAATGCTTCTGTTTCTAAATGCATAGGCTCAGCTAGCAACAGCGCACGCAGTTTTTCACCCAAGGCAGTACCACCGGGTTCTCGTGTTGACACAACTACATGACCTGCATGACGTAATTGCTCAGCAACGCTATTTACATGCGTAGATTTACCAGCACCATCTATACCTTCAAAGGTAATGAATTTACCTCTAGCCATACCACCATCCTGTTAATGTCATTATTTCTTTAACGCTGATACTGATTCACTGCTTTATTGTGGTCTGCTAGATTTTCTGAAAACTGACTCGTTCCATCACCTCTGGCTACAAAATAAAGATCATTCGTTTTTGCTGGATTTAATGCAGCTTGCAAGGCCGCTCTTCCGGGTAAGGCAATCGGAGAAGGCGGCAGACCCACACGCTTATAGGTGTTGTAGGGCGTATCAGTTAATAAATCTTGTTTACGTATGTTCCCATCAAAATTTGCACCCATACCGTAAATCACAGTCGGATCAGTTTGTAGCAACATGCCTCGCTTAAGTCGGTTTACAAATACAGCTGCGATTTTGTCACGCTCTGTTGCTAAACCAGTTTCTTTTTCAATGATGGAAGCCATGATCAATGCCTCATAAGGCGTCTTATAAGGTAAATCTTCAACACGCTTTGCCCACTCTTCTTCCAACATTTTTTTCATACGCCAGTGAGCCTGCTCGAAAATTTGTAAATCACTACTGCCACGTGAAAATTTATAGGTATCAGGATAAAAAAGTCCTTCTGGATGAGGATATTCTGCACCCAAGCGTTCTAGTAGCTGGCTATCTTCCAGTGATTGGCTATCTTTTTTCAAGCCCTCATGCTTGGATAACTCTGCACGCATTTGCGCAAACGTCCAACCTTCAATAATGGTCAGAGATTCTTGTATCGTGTCACCGCGCACCAGTATCTGTAATAAGGCTAGCGGTGAGACACTAGGTGCAAGTCTGTATGAACCAGCCTTGATACGGTTTGCACGCCCCGAGCCTCTAGCCAGTACTTCTAACAGCAAAGGTTCGGCTGGAACACCTGCACGCTGTATTTGACGCATTGCACTACGTACGCCACTACCCGCTGGTATGGTAAATTCAATCGGCTTTCCGCCCGTTTCAATCAAAGGCTCATTCGCCCAATAAAACAAAGCACCAGCTGCACCACCCACCAACAGAAGTAGAAGTGCGAATAGTTTTTTAATCAGTCCCATCTGTTTATCCTTTTTTAATTTCAGGGCTAGACGATGCTGCCAACGCAGTTCTGGATGCGACACTATAATTCAGACTATGATCAATGCCTGTTGAACGTGATTTCACGCTGGAAAACAAGCCATTAAACGTACTGGAAAACCTGAATGATAGACGGCAACCGCTATTTTCACCGATTTTATGTCTGAAACACCCTCAAATTGGCTGGATTTTCTTTCTACCGAAGGCGCTATGCTTAGTGATGGCTCCGTACCGGAGATTATGCAATTCGAGCACGGGATTAGCGCAACTGTATCCGCTGCCGCTACTCCGTCACGGTTTACCTCGCTTTGCCATCTTGGTGTGATCGCGGTAGAAGGCGAAGAAGCAGAAGATTTTCTTCATAATCAACTGACTAGCGATATTCATGGGCTGGATCAGTCACATGCTTGTCTGACTGGCTACTGCTCACCCAAAGGGCGACTCTTAGCCAGTCTCTTAGTCTGGCGCGATGCAGAGCGACTCTACTTAGCATGTCCCATAGAGATTTTGCCGGCGATACAAAAGCGATTGCAAATGTTTGTGTTGCGCTCGAAAGTAAAATTAAGCAATCTCAGTTCAACGTTGGTCATGCTCGGATTGGCACAACCCAATCCTGACTTATTGAGCGCCTCTTTTACTCACTTGCCTGAACAAGCTTATGGCGCGATCAATAATTCAGGCCAAACCCTGATTCGCTTACCCGATTTACATGCAACGGCGCGCTATCTTTGGATCGCTGAAATTGCATCAGCATCGCTAGCTTGGCAAAAATTAAAATCTAACATGCAACCTGCTTCCACTGCGTGGTGGAGATGGACTGAAATTCAAGCTGGTACGCCACAAATCATGTTAGCGACACAAGAGAAATTTGTACCGCAGATGATTAATTTTGAACTCATAGGCGGTGTGAATTTTCGTAAAGGCTGCTATCCCGGACAAGAAATCGTCGCACGCAGTCAGTACTTAGGTAAATTGAAACGACGCATGCTACTCGCGCATTGTGAAGATCAAGCACTTGCGCACGTAAAAAGTGGTGATGAAATATTTTCAGAAGATGACCCAACCCAGCCTTGTGGCATGGTTGTGAATGCTGAGTATTCACCAGATGGTCGCATCGACTGTCTCGTAGAAATCAAATTAGAAACCCTGCAACAAAAACTACGCTTACACACAGCGACTGGTCCTCAACTACAACTTGATTCGCTACCGTATAGCATTCCTGAATTGGAATAGCGATGGACATCTTTGTTTATTATCGCGTTTATTCCGAGCATACCGAAAAATGTCACAGTTCAATTTTGGCTATGCAAAATCACTTGAGAATCAACCATGATATTCAAACCGACTTGAAATGTCGTGTAAATCAGGATGATAAAAATCCGACATGGATGGAAATTTATAGTCATGTTCCAGAAGGATTCATCACAGTTTTAGAGCAAGCTGTGATTGCCGCTAAATTTGATGCTTACATAGAAGGCTCGCGCCACATGGAAGTCTTCGAGGATATCTAGGCATGTGCTTAATCGTATTTGCTTGGAAACAGCACCCTGAATTTCCCTTACTGCTTGCAGCTAATCGCGATGAATTTTATGCGCGCCCTGCACTAGCAGCTGCATGGTGGGAAGATGCACCGCATGTCTATGCAGGTAAAGACTTAGAAGCGGGCGGCACGTGGATGGGTATTAATAAGCAAGGACGATTTGCTGCTATTACCAATATACGAAATGGCGAAGGAAAGAAAAGCGGCGCACCCTCGCGCGGAAATATAGTCGCTGATTTTTTACGCAACGATATCAGCCCCGCATCTTATCTACATGAATTAAAGGCAGATGCTAAGCATTACGCAGGATTTAATCTCATCATTGGTGATAGTAAAGAATTGTATTGGTTTTCAAATGAAACACTGCAAGCACA
>CANGLD010000064.1 GCA_947454475.1 Oxalobacteraceae bacterium | reverse complement strand
TTAGAAGCCGCTGAAGTCTCGAGTAACTCAGCTTTAGAGTCGAATAAACTAGGTTATGAAGTTGGTGTGCGTATTAATATTGATGTGTTAAATGCTCAACAACAGTTGTATTCCACACGACGTGATTTAGCTAAAGCACGTTACGACACGCTAGTGAATAGTTTAAAACTCAAGGCTGCTACCGGTTCGCTGACTGAAAGCGATATGGCGCAAATAAATAGCCTCTTAAGCAAATAAAAACACGTTCTTACTCATGCTAGCTTTTCAGTATTTGCTTAGCTATGGGTGAGACAGTGTTGTAAATCATTCTATTTTTAGCAGAACACACACCTGTGAAAAAATATCGGTCGCGAATAACTAGCTATACTCAAGCTTATTCTGAGTCCGATATTTTTATTATCTGATTACTATTTTTTCTGCGTTTACATGCAGTAAATTGCTGAAGATTTTTTCATGCTTTTTTTGCATTATTCATGACGCGTTTGGCGATGTTTGATTTTTTAGGTGCGAGAATTCCATGAACTCACGGTATAACAAATCCGCTTTATTTCTTCCTGCTCTAACCTTGGCTTTGCTGTGTGCCTGTAATAAAAAAACAGATGCGCCTGCAGGTGGCGGTGCACCTCCTCCTATGCCTGTTGGTGTGATGTCAGTCGCACCAGAACAAGTTGCCATCGTGACTGAATTACCAGGCCGACTGGAAGCAACCCGCGTTGCTGAAGTGCGTGCACGTGTTGCAGGCATTATTCAAAAACGCGTTTTTGCTGAAGGCTCTGATGTGCATGCAGGACAATTGCTCTATCAAATTGATCCCGCTCCCTTTCAAGCCGCAGCCAATAGCGCAGAAGCCGTATTGTCTAGAGCCGAAGCCAATCTGGGATTAGCGAATACCAAACTCAATCGTTATCGCGCTCTAGTAGAAAGCAATGCCATTAGTAAGCAAGAATTTGATGATTTACAAAGCGCACAAAAATTAGCATCTGCTGATTTCGTGTCAGCTCGTGCAGCACTTGATGTCGCTAAGTTAAATCTTTCTTACGCTGCTGTCAGCTCACCTATCTCAGGACGTATAGGTCGCGCATTAGTCACCGAAGGTGCTTTAGTTGGTCAGGGCGATGCAACACAACTCGCTTTAGTACAGCAACTTGATCCTATGTATGTCACTTTGTCGCAATCTAGTGTGGAGTTGCGCCGTTTACAAGAAACGCTCAGTCAATCTAACAATGGCAAAGTGAAAGCGAAATTACAATTAATTTTAGAAGATGGCAGAGTGTATGACCACCCAGGTCATTTACTGTTTTCGGATGTAACGGTTGATCCTAGTTCCGGTTCTGTCACAGTCAGAGCGGAATTTCCAAATCCAAAAAATCTTTTATTACCTGGCACTTATGTTCGTGTGCGTTTAGAGCAAGGTGTACGTTCAGGCACGATCACTGTTCCTCAACAAGCGGTCATGCGCACTCCCGATGGTTCGTTAGTGATGACTGTAAATGCAGAAGGCAAAGTCACTCCGCGCCCAGTGAAAACAGATGGTGCTTATGGCACGAATTGGATTATTAGTCAGGGCTTAAAAGAAGGCGATACGATCATTGTTGAAGGTCTGCAAAAAGCCAAACCTGGTGCGACTGTTAAACCTACTCCATGGCAAAAACCTGATGCAGCACCAGCTCCATCAGCTGCACCGTCCGCACCTGCTACACCTACAAAAAACTAAGGACCAACCGCTATGGCAAAGTTCTTTATTGATCGCCCAGTATTTGCATGGGTGATAGCACTATTTATTTTACTCGCTGGTGTATTGGCTATACCTAATCTGCCTGTCTCTCAGTATCCGCAGATTGCACCACCTAGTATTGTTGTGACCTCTATCTATCCTGGTGCCTCGGCGCAGACCGTAGATGAAAGTGTGACGAGTCTGATTGAACAGGAAATGAATGGTGTAGAAAATTTACTCTACATAGAATCACAAAGCCAATCAGATGGTCAGTCACAAGTAACCGTCACATTTAAGACAGGTACCAATCCTGAGCTTGCTGCAGTCGATGTACAAAATCGTTTAAAACGTGTTGAAGCCAGATTGCCACAAGCCGTCGTGCAGCAAGGTGTGACAGTTTCACGTACACGTAGCAATCTCTTGTTATTTGCTAATCTGATTTCTACCGATGGCACGCATAGCCCGATTGCACTCGGTGATTATCTCGCTCGTAATGTCATCAATGAACTGAAACGTGTACCTGGTGTAGGTGTTGCACAATTATTCGGAACTGAACGCGCAATGCGTGTATGGATAGATCCGAATAAATTAATGGCTTATAAACTCACGCCTACCAATGTCGTGGATGCTATCAAATCACAAAATGCACAGTTCTCAGCAGGTGTATTAGGTGATTTACCTGCGCCCAGTTCACAAAGAATGGCAACATCGATCGTCATTACTGGACAACTTTCTTCTCCCGAAGAGTTTGGCAATATCGTTTTACGTGCCAATCCAAATGGTTCTACAGTCAAGATACGCGATATAGGCCGTGTTGAAATCGCAGGACAATCTTATGGTTTTGCTGCACGCTTAAACGGCAAACAAATTGCTGCAGTTGGTGTGCAACTCACTCCTACTGCAAATGCACTAGAAACAGCGCGTTTAGTGCGCGCAAAAATGGAAGAACTGTCTAAGTACTTCCCAGCAGGTATGAGTTATGTCATTCCTTATGACACCTCATTGTTTATTCAAATTTCAATTGAAGAAGTGATTAAGACTTTACTAGAAGCGGTTGTGCTGGTGTTTCTAGTCATGCTGATCTTCTTACAAAATATACGTTACACACTCATCCCTGCGATTGTTGTACCTATCTCTTTAATGGGCACCTTCGCCACCATGGCAGCATTTGGGTATTCGATTAATGTGCTGACTATGTTTGGCATGGTGTTAGCAATTGGTATTTTGGTGGATGATGCGATCGTTGTAGTTGAAAACGTAGAACGCATCATGAATGAAGAAGGATTAGAACCACGCGACGCGACGATTAAAGCGATGGGACAAATCACTAACGCCATTATTGGTATTACAGCAGTACTGATTGCTGTGTTCATACCTATGGCTTTCTTCTCAGGCTCGGTGGGCGCTATCTATAGACAGTTTTCATTATCCATGGTGAGTGCGATGGTGTTCTCAGCCATCATGGCTCTGACTTTAACGCCAGCACTGTGTGCCACATTATTAAAACCTGTCGATCCCAATCATCATGATCGCAAAGGATTTTTCGGATGGTTTAATCGTTTTTTCAAACGTACTTCGTCTAGCTATCAAAGTGGTGTCGCCAAGGTATTAAAAAATACCGGGCGTTACATGGCGATTTATTTGGGGATCATTCTTTGTGTTGCTTGGATTGCCTCACGTATGCCTACTTCGTTTTTACCTGCAGAAGACCAAGGCTATTTACTCGCGAATGTGCAACTACCTCCAGGTGCTAGTGCTAGCCGTACGCTGACTGTGATGGAACAAGCAGAACAATATTTTCTGAAACAACCCGGTGCTGCTGGTGTGGTATCAGTAACGGGTTATAGCTTCTCGGGTAATGGTCAAAATGGTGGCTTACTTTTTATTCCACTTAAAGATTGGGATGAACGTAAAACACCAGAGCTGAGTTCAGTCGGCATGGCAACCAAAGCGATGATGTTAATGGGCATGATTAAAGATGCGATTGTCTTTACCGTGAACCCTCCTGCTATTCGTGAATTAGGGAATGCAACAGGCTTCTCACTCAGACTGCAAGACAGAACCGGGCAAGGACATGATGCCTTACTCGCTGCACGTAATCAGTTACTCGGCATGCTATCTAAGAGTAAAGTGATTAAAAGTGCGCGTCCTGAAGGCATGGAAGATTCGCCTCAATTAAAACTAGAAATTGATCGCGAAAAAGCCAATGCGCTAGGTGTGCCTCTGTATGAAATTAATGCCACATTAGCTGCAACGTTTGGCTCTACTTATGTGAATGACTTCGCTAATCTAGGTCGCCAACAACGTGTCATCGTACAAGCCGATCCTGAAAAGCGTTTAATGCCAGAAGACTTAGATCGCTTGTTTGCACGAAATGCACAAGGCAATATGGTGCCGTTCTCCGCCTTCACACATAGTCATTGGGTGAATGGTGCAGTTCAGTTGGTGCGCTTTAATGGTTATCCAGCAATGAAGCTACAAGGCGATGCAGCACCTGGTTATTCTTCTGGTGATGCCTTAGCTGAAATTGAAAAACTTGTTGCGCAACTTCCTCCTGGCTTTGGTTATGAATGGGCTGGTCAATCATTCGAAGAAAAAGCAGCAGGCTCGGCAGCGATTGCTTTATTTGGTCTCTCCTTACTCGCTGTGTTTTTAGTACTTGCTGCGCTGTATGAAAGTACCTCTATACCTGTTGCAGTGCTATTAGTTGTACCACTCGGTGTGTTGGGTGCATTGGCTTTCACCATCATGCGTGACATGCCGAATGATGTGTATTTCAAAGTTGGCTTAATTGCCATCATTGGACTCTCAGCAAAAAATGCAATCCTGATTATTGAGTTTGCTAAAGATTTACAAGCGCAAGGAATGGATTTAGTGGAAGCCACACTGACAGCTGTAAAACTGCGCTTCCGTCCTATCATCATGACTTCACTTGCTTTTATCCTTGGTGTTTTACCACTCGTGATTGCAACTGGCGCAGGTTCAGCAAGTCAGCGTGCGATTGGCACTGGCGTGATGGGCGGGATGATTGCAGCGACGGTGCTCGCCGTATTTTTCGTACCCGTATTTTTCGTTGTGGTGCGCCGACTCTTTAAAGGTAGCGAACGTCAACGCAAACTCTATGCCGCGCATATGGAAGAGAATGAGGCCAACAAATGAAGAATAAAATAAAACACGCAATGCAAGTTCCACAATTTTATGTTTTACCGCTGGCTGCTTTTTTGGCTGCTGGCTGTATGACACCTAATTACACCAAACCAGTAGCACCTATTCCTGCTGCATTTCCAGTAGCGGATACAAAATCAGGTTCTTCTGCAGTTGATATTGGATGGCGTACATTTTTTAAAAATCCGGAATTACAAGAAGTCATTGCGACTGCTTTAGCGAATAATCGTGATTTAAAAACAATCACCTTACAAGTTGAAGAAGCGCGTGGACTGTACGACATACAAGAAGCAGATCGCCTTCCCAATGTAAATGCAACTGCAAGTGATGCACGAACAAGATCATTAGTTACCTCTGCCACACCAACTAATCGTACGGTGTATCAAGTTGGTCTGAGTGTGACTGCTTTTGAACTGGATCTTTTTAATCGCGTTAAGAATTTATCTGCAGCAGCATTAGCGCAATTCATGGCAACAGAAGAAGCGCGTCGCTCCGCACAAATTTTATTAATCGGTGAAGTAGCTAAATCATGGTTAAGCGAACGTACTTTGAATGAACAAGTGCAACTCGCTAGCCGCACGCTTGAAGGTCGACAAGCTTCATTCGATTTAGTTAAAAAACGATTTGATGCTGGCATTACCAACGCTCTCGAGCTAAGACAAAGTGACACGTTGGTGCAATCCGCAAAAGTTTCCTTGTTAGCGTTAAAACGCCAACATGCGCTGAGTGTGAATGCCTTACATGTCTTGGTGGGTAAACACATACCCCCTTCAGCCTCGAATCAGTCTTTAGCTTCACAAGAAATGATGGCTAGCATAGGTGCTGGCTTACCTTCTGAATTACTAACGCAACGTCCTGACATACGTGCCGCAGAACAAAGACTGCGCTCTATGCAAGCGAATATCGCAGCTGCTCGTGCTGCATTTTTCCCGCGTATTGCTTTAACGGCTGGTGTTGGTACTGCAAGCACTGATTTAGCTGGTTTATTTTCTAGTGGTCAAAATACATGGAGTTTTGTCCCTAGTGTGACCCTGCCTATCTTTGATGCCGGCAGAAATAAAGCGAATCTTAAAGTTGCCGAGGTACGAAGTGAAATGGCAGTTGCCAGTTATGAGAAAACGATACAAGTCGCTTTCCGCGAAGTAGCCGATGCTCTTGCTGCACGTGCTACGCTAAATGATGAAGTCGATGCACAACAAGCTGTACAAAAAGCGCAATCAGAAAGATTAAGCTTAGCTCAAGCACGCTATCAGAATGGTATTGCAAACTATCTGGAAGTTTTAGATGCGGAACGTGAACTATTCACAGCTGAGCAGCAATTACTACAAACAAAATTACTCAATCTGACAAATGCGATTGATTTATATCGCGCATTAGGTGGTGGCATTCAAGAAGTGAGTAAGTAAAAAGTAGAATTATTTACTTCTCCTCGTTTTACTTAGTAAAACTGTTTGAGATAGTGGGAAAGCGATGGCAAGAGCAGTGAAGATTACTATCTTCCTCTCTTGCCATTTTTTTATTGCGGTGATTGTTATACCTAAAACTGCCTACCACTTGGAATAAACAGTATTCGCTAAAGCAGTTACCGTGCGCTTAGTCGCACCACGATCATGCTCCACAAAAGCAATCGCTTGCTCTGCCATGCGATTGAGCATATCTGGCGATTGCAACATCTCTACTATTTTTGCAAATAGTGCATTGGCATCATTCACGCGCACTGCTGCACCTGCATGTACAGCTGCATCACTGACTTGTGCAAAATTAAATGTATGTGGACCAATTAATGCTGGCTTACCGCAGGCATTGGCTTCGATTAGATTCTGACCACCCAAAGGAAGCAAACTACCGCCTATGAATGCCAAATCACAAGCTGCATAGTAGGCAAACATTTCACCCATGGTGTCGCCTAATAATACGGACACCTCAGTTGGCAAAACATCTATTCCCAACTGACTGCGTCGCATCATAGTCAGACCATGCTCTTCTGTCATTGCCGCGACATTATCAAATCGTTGTGGATGACGCGGCACGATAATTAATAAAAAATTTTCAGGTAACAGAGACTTATGCGTTAAATAAGCATCGAGTATTAAACGCTCTTCGCCTTCACGCGTACTTGCACAAAGAAATACAGCTCTATCAGGAAATTGCTCACGCAATGCAGCACCAGCCTCCAACATAAAAAGTGGTGGCTCTATATCAAATTTCATATTGCCGCTGATTTCAACTTTTCGCGCGCCCAGTTTTTTTAAACGATTCGCATCATGCTGGGATTGTGCTGCGACTAAAGAAAGGGAGCGCATCGCTGATTTAATCAGATTTTCAAATTTTTTTGCGCGACGCAAAGAGCGTTCAGATAAACGTGCGTTGACTAAAGCCACTGGCACATGAAACCGCACACAACTCGCTACCAATGCAGGCCATACTTCTGTTTCCATGAGTATGCAAAGTGCAGGCTTCACATGTGTAACGAAACGTCGCGTCATTGTTAATGTGTCATACGGTAGATAAGCTTGTACAACATTCGGTTCGTCTGCAAACAAAAGTCGACCTGTTTCACGCCCAGTAGGCGTCATATGCGTGAGCAAGATAGTGTGACGTGTATAGACCTGTAGCAGTTCTTTGATTAAGGGTTCAGCAGCGCGTGTCTCACCGACTGAGACGGCATGCAACCAAATCACGGGCTCAGCGACTGCTGGAAACTGTAGTGCGAGTCGTTCTAAGATATGCCGTCTATAGCCGGGCTCTTTCCGTCCTAACCACCATAGACGAAACAACACCAAAGGCAAAATAACCCACCAAATTAGGGAATACAGCCACAGTTTCATGGTGATTTTCTAGAGACTATTGCGTCAACAAGCAAGTACGTGATCCAAGAATTTTAAAATGGCAGGGTCACGTCAGGTTTGACAGCGAGAATAGCACGGCCTAATTGCTGCTGTATGCGCGTTAACGCTGCTTGATTTTCCGCTTCGAATCGCAATACTAAAACTGGTGTTGTATTCGACGCTCTGACTAAACCAAATCCATCTGCATACTCTACGCGTACACCATCGATAGTAATCACTTCACGCGCACCATCAAAGCTAGACTCTGATTGTAAGCGCGCGACTAATGCGTGATTTTCACCTTCACCTACTTCTATTTGTAATTCAGGTGTAGACATAGATTGAGGCAATGCATTTAGTACTTTATTCGGATCGACTTCACGACTAAGCAACTCTAGCAAACGGGCACCTGCATATAAACCATCATCAAAACCATACCAGCGATCTTTAAAAAATACATGGCCACTCATCTCTCCACCAAGAGGCGCACCGGTCTCACGCATTTTTGCTTTAACTAAAGAGTGTCCGGTTTTACCCATCATAGGTACACCACCTGCTGCACGCACAACCTCTGCTACATGACGGCTACATTTCACGTCATATAAAATCGGCGCACCTGGATGACGACTTAAGACTTCTTTGGCGAACAACATGAGTTGTCGATCAGGATAAATAATTTGACCATCTTTGGTTACTACACCTAATCGATCGCCATCACCATCAAAAGCCAAACCTAATTCAGCGTCGCTCTGTTGTAACTCACGAATTAAATCTTGCAGATTCTCTGGATGGGCAGGATCAGGATGATGATTAGGAAAATGTCCATCAACCTCACAGAATAATTCTTTAACTTCACAACCTAGCTGTCTATATAAATCACCAGCAAAAGCACCTGCCACACCATTACCGCAATCGATAACGATTTTCATAGGACGCTTTAACTTCACATCACCCACTATGCGTTCTAAATAAGCGGTACGCAAATCTTTTTGCTGATAACTTCCCTGACCTTGTGCAAATTTTCCGCTTTGTATGCGTTCATATAAAGCAGTGATAGTGGCACCATAAATTGCCTCACCTGCTAGCACCATCTTAAAACCATTGTAGTCAGGCGGATTATGACTGCCTGTCACCATAATGCCGCTAGCTGCACCCAACACATTCGTGGCGTAATACAGTATAGGAGTCGCAACTAAACCAACATCAATGACATTCACTCCCGTGGCTTGCAAGCCTTTTGCTAATGCAGCAGACAGACTAGGACCTGAGAGGCGTCCATCACGACCTATGACAACTGTGAGTTGATTTTTTTCTTTTGCGGCTGTACCAAAAGCCTGCCCAATTTGATAGGCGATATGTTCATCTAAGGTTTTACCTAATACACCGCGTATGTCATACGCTTTAAAAATGCCTGGGCTAACTGGAAGTGATGATGAACTCATATTTCTAAACCTTGATCAAAGTAAAGCGTGGAGTGCTTATGTGATGTTATAAATCTTTCTGACACGCAGCGAGCGCTTGCTCCCAACTCGGCAGTGCAAAAAATTGTTGTTGGAATTTTTTTGTGCTGAGCACGGAATTTTTAGGACGTGGTGCAGGCAAGGGATATTGTTCTGTAGAGATAGGATGCAACTGCGGTTTATTTAGCACAGATGGATGGGCAAATATTTTTTGCGCAAATCCAAACCATGTTGTTTGATCCTCTGCTACTAAATGATAAATGCCACCTATTTTTCCCAACTGATCTACTAGTTTTCCTTGCTGTTGCAACTGCTGAATCACACGCACAGTCGCATCGGCTATGGTGTGCGTCCAAGTCGGCGCGCCATGTTGATCATCAACGATAGATAATTCTTTTCTGTCTTTTGCCAAGCGCAGCATGGTCAATAAAAAATTTTGACCGACTAAGCTATAAACCCAACTGGTACGAAAAATAAGATGTGGCACACCACTAGCTGCTATGCCCTGCTCGCCGGCTAACTTACTCTGGCCATAAACTGATAAAGGATGGGGGGTATCTTCTTCTGTCCATGCACCTTGTTTGCTGCCATCAAAAACATAATCGGTTGAATAATGTATGAGTGCCGCACCAATTTTTACAGCTTCTTCTGCCAGAATTTTTGGCGCTTCTGCATTCACGGCGAAGGCGAGTGCTTGTTCTTGTTCTGCTTTATCCACTGCTGTATAAGCAGCTGCATTAATTACTAAATCAGGTTGAAAGGATTGCATCAGAGCGCGACATGATTTTGGATCAGATAAATCCATTTGAGTACGATCCACAGCCAAGACTTCACCCAACCCACGCAATCGTGTTTGCAGTGCTTGCCCTAATTGACCGTTTTTACCTGTGAGCAGAATTTTCATACGATGATTATGGAAACACTTCGGCCTGCGCGAGTGGTAAACCTATTTTATCTTTCGCAGATAATAGTGGTTCAGCAGTCAATGGCCAGTCTATGCCTAACGCTGGATCATTCCATAACAAGCTGCGTTCAAATTCAGGTGCGTAGTAATCGGTAGTTTTATACAAAAACTCTGCACTACTACTCACTACTAAGAAGCCATGGGCAAAACCTGGGGGTATCCATAACTGTCTGTGATTTTGTGCCGATAACATAACCGCCACACTATGTCCAAAGGTTTCAGAGTGCTTACGCAAATCTACACAGACATCAAATACTTCACCAGCTGTGACTCTGACTAATTTTCCTTGTGGCTGACGTATTTGATAATGCAGTCCACGCAGCACATGTTGCGCTGAGCGTGAATGATTGTCTTGTACAAAATGTGATTTCACGCCGGTTAATTCTTCAAAACGCTTTTGATTAAAGCTCTCAAAGAAAAAACCTCTATCATCACCAAAGACCTTAGGCTCTATGATTAATACATCTGGAATATTGCAGCAAATGACTTTCATAGTTTTAAAACGCTTTTTCTTCTAATACACGCAATAAATATTGGCCATAACCGCTTTTCTTTAAAGGTTCAGCCAGTTTTTGCAATTGCTCTGCATTGATGTAATTTTGACGGAAAGCGATTTCTTCAGGACACGCGACTTTCAAGCCCTGTCTTTTTTCTAAGGTAGCAATGAATTGCGAAGCTTCTAATAAGGATTCATGTGTGCCTGTATCTAACCAAGCCATCCCTCGTCCCATTAGTTCTACATTTAATTTGCGCTGTTCTAAATACACACGGTTCACATCAGTGATTTCTAATTCACCACGTGCCGATGGTTTAATCGAACCTGCGATATCACAAACTTGTTGATCGTAAAAATACAAACCTGTGACTGCATAATTTGATTGTGGCTTAGCCGGTTTTTCTTCTATGCTAATTGCACGGCGATCTGCATCAAAACCTACTACACCATAACGTTCAGGATCATGTACATGATAAGCAAACACGGTTGCGCCATCTTGACGTGCATTGGCTGCTATCAAACTCTGATACAGATCATGACCATAAAATAAATTATCACCAAGTATGAGAGCTGAAGGATGTGCGCCAACGAATTCACGTCCTATGATAAAAGCTTGCGCCAATCCATCGGGTGAAGGTTGGACAGCATATTGAATATTCATACCCCACTGATGCCCGTCACCTAGTA
>CANGLD010000063.1 GCA_947454475.1 Oxalobacteraceae bacterium | reverse complement strand
GTTGCTTCTGTATCAGGCGTGGGTGTTCCTCGTGCTTGCTTCTTCGGCAAAAACTACATCTCTTTCAATCAAGGTCCACGTCAATCAACACTGGGTGCAGCTCAGTACATTGTTGAAACCTTTAAATTGAAAAGCTTAACCTGCGTAGCACCTGGTATTCCTGGTTTCGGTGACTGGGTATGCGGTGGTGTTGAGTCCTACGGTAAAGCCAACAACATCCCTGTGAAAACTGTGATCTTTGATCCGGGCCAACTCGATGGCAATGCAATCGCACTTCAAGTTGCTGCAGCTAAAAGCGAAGGCGTTGTACTTGGTATGCCACGCGGCATGATGCTGCCTATTTTGACTGCTGCTGAACAGCAGGACTTAGGTAAGAGCGCGAAATGGGGTCTGCCTACTTCCGCTTATCACGCTGATATGCCTAAAGCAGTGGGTAAATACTGGCACGACAAACTCTATGTTCACATGGAGTTAGAGCCTATGGATGGCACAGGTCCAGATAACACCAACTGGAAAGCTGTAATGGAAAAATACGGCGACAAGAAGGATCCACGTGACACCTTCTCACAAGCTGGTTATTTATCTGCACGTGTTGTGACCGACGCACTGTTAAGCATCAAAGGCAATGTCGATCGCAAATCAGCTTATCAAGCAATCGTGAATACCAAAAAATGGAAATCCGACATGATGTGTGCACCTTGGTACTTCGGACCAGGTGAGCGTCATCAGGCTAACCATAAAGGTCGTGCTGCACAATTAGTTAAAGGTGGTTTCAAAACCTTGAGCGAGTGCTATCAGTCCAAAGATGCAGAGCTAGAAGATGTATTGAAGCTCGAAGCTAAGGGCGGTCTGGTTAATTAATTAATCAGAACAACCACTTTAATTAAAGTAAACCGAGTTAAACATGGAAACCTTGCTTCCTTTCCTCGTCGTTGGTATCAGCGTTGGAGCGGTGTATGCATTATCAGGTGTAGGTCTGGTGGTGCTATATCGCGCGAGCGGTGTCGTTAACTTTGCGTATGGTGCACTAGGTGGTTTAGCCGCTATGGTGTGTTGGCAAGTCATCGATTTGGAATATGAAGATTGGATGGGTTGGGCTGCAGGTGTAGGTGCTGCAACCTTACTCTCTTGGGCCTATGGTCGTTTCATTGCACCTTCACTCACACATCAAGATCGTGTAGTGCGTGCAATGGCGACACTCGGTTTTGCTTTAATGATTATGGGTATCGCTCAATGGTATTGGGGTGATGAACCTCGTCGATTAGTATTACCGACTGATTCCGGCGGCATCGAGTTTGATGGCCGTCGCCTCATTTCTCATACACGTGTTGCAGCGCTGATGTTTGCAGCAGCAGCGACAGTGGGTATGTTGTGGTTACTTGCAAAAACTTCTTTGGGCTTGCGCATGCGCGCCCTGCAAAGTAATCGCACCCTGAGTGCAATGGTAGGTGTGCGTATTAAAAATGTAGATACATGGGCTTGGACTCTCGCTGGTTTATTAGCGGGCATTAGTGGTCTGTTCATGGGCAACATGGTGCGTTTAAATCCTACCGTATTAACTTTTCTCGTGATCCCTGCGATGGCAGCTGCCATGGTAGGACGAATGAATTCTCTAACAGCGACTGTATTAGGTGGCATTGCTATCGGTGTGATTGAATCGATGGCTAACTTAGTTCCTGAAGTACAGCGTTATGGATCAGCGACAGCATTTGTCGTCGCTATTCTTGCCGTGTTGTGGCAACAGCGTCATGGCATTGGTCTATCCCGTGATAACAGCCACTTGGAGTAAATGAGATGGCACGTAATAAAGATAAACCCGATATTCCACCAGGCACACCGTTTCAGCGTGTGCTGCCCATGTTGATCACTTTTTTAGTGGTTGCATTGTTGGGACCTATGCTGTTCTCAGCATATTGGTTAAATACATTTAGTACCGTTGCCTGCTTGACCTTAGTCGCAGGAACCGTATCACTGTTGTATGGCCAGTTAGGTATGGTGTCCTTAGCGCAGTTTGCCTTAACAGGTGTAGGTGGATGGTTTTGCTTGCGCTTGATTCATGGACTTGCCTTACCGTTTGAATTAGCGCTCATCATAGGTGCAGTCGTAGCAGGTTTATTTGGTTTGATACTTGGTTTGCCCGCTTTGCGTATGCGTGGTTTATATCTCGCATTACTCACCTTAATGATTGCAGCAGCAGTACAAGTTGTAGTTAACGTGATTGGTTTTCCTGATGGCGGCCCAGGTTGGACTGGTCATGTAGTGAATGGTCAGCGTGCATTAATTCAGCGACCACTATTAGCAACAACAGATACTGCTTACTTCCGTTATGTGATGTTTTGGTTAGCTGCGGGCATGGTGTTAATTGAATGGTCGCGCGCTACCTTACCTGGTCGTGCGTGGGGTTTAATTCGTAAGAGTGAAGCAGCAGCGATTGCAGCAGGTGTTTCAGTTGTACGTTACAAAGCATTAGCATTCACCATAGGTGGTGCACTCGCAGGTTTAGCAGGTGGTTTGCTTGCAGGTTTAAACGGACAGTTAGATAACACGGGTTTCCCAACAAGTCAGTCCATACTTTTATATGCACTCACAATTGTTGGTGGTGCTTATCACTGGATGGGTGCAGTGTTTGCAGGTTTGCTGATACGTGCTTTACCTGCATTACTGAATGATCATGGAGTAGACGGTAATCTCGCGAATGCGTTTTATGGTTTTGCTTTATTAGTCTCACTCATACAAGGTCGTAAAGGTTTAGCAGGACAGTTAGCCGATTTCTATAAATTCGTACGCATTAGTCGTATCGTAGAAGGTTCTGTTATTTGGGGTGTGATCTCAGTTGGACTGGCATTAACTGCTTCCCATTTTGGTCTTGCAGGTTTTGCAGGCACTTTATTCATTGCTTTGATCGCACTCTTATTTAGACAAGCGATACCTGGCGTGTGTTGGATGTTGCTAGGGTTCTTTGGTAAGCGCGTTCAAGATTTTGCTGAGGATGTGGAAGCCGCGATTTCATTGCGACTTGCAAAAATTATGCAAGCTGTTGGACTAATGCCTGACCATCGCATAGTAAAACGTACTCTGAACATGCTCTTCATTGGTTATTTTGTAGGTTGGGTTGCATCAGGTGTGTTTGATGTGGATTACAACGTTGCCTTAGCGATTATTTGGAGCGCAATTGTGATTCGCTTCTTAATTGAATTGGCTTTGTATCCTGCCATTTTGCCGTTACGTCAGCGTATCGATGAGCGCTATCCCAAACCATTTGCGGCTTATCGCTGATTGAGGAAGATAGCGATGATAGAAATTAATAATGTGAGTGTGCAGTTCGGTGGTGTTAAACCAATTGATGGTTTAACAGTTAACTTAACTAAACCTATCGTTGGATTAATCGGTCCGAATGGTGCAGGTAAAACCACGCTCTTAAATGTCATGTCTGGTTTTGTAGAACCAAAAACTGGTTGGGTCAAAGTGAATGGCGAAACCATTACAGGTTTGCCAGCGCATAAACGTGCTGAATTTGGATTACGTCGTACCTTTCAAACAGATCAGATCGCTGAAGATTTAACGCTACTAGAAAATGTAGAAGCGATTGCAGATCATTCGACTTTTGAAAATAGAGAAGCAAGACGCAAAGCAGTATATGGCGCGATTGATTTTGTAGGCCTCAGTCATAGACTAAATCGTCGTGGTAGTGATTTATCTACAGAAGAGCGTCATCTCGCTGAAATTGCGAAAGCATTAATTGGTAGTCCTAAATTAGTGATGTTAGATGAACCAGGTGCAGGTATGAGTGGTGCTGAATCTGAGCATCTGCAGAAAGTCATACGTGGCATACCGGGCTATTGCAAATCACAAGTATTTTTAATTGACCATGATGTTGATTTGATTTCTGCCTGCTGCAATGAAACCATGGTGCTCGACTTTGGTAAATTACTTGCATTAGGACCTACCTTAGAAGTGTTGAAAAAACCAGAAGTGCAACAAGCCTATCTGGGTAATTTTGATGAACTGGAGGCTGCAGCATGAGTGCAAAAATTCCTCCTGCTAATTTACGTCATGATCGTCTCGAGATTAAAAATCTCGTGATGGTGCGTGGTACCAAGCCAGTGACCCAAGCGATTGAATTAAGTATTGCACCTGCTTCAATCACCGCATTAATGGGTGCGAATGGCGCGGGCAAAACAAGTACAGTGCTAGGCATCTCTGGTGTGATTGAACCTGCGTTCGGTGAGATCTGGTTAGATGGTGTGGACTTAGTTGGCATGGATGCAGATGAAATTCGGCGTCGTGGCGTAGCTACTGTGCCCGAGGGTCATCAGGTTCTGCGCGAATTAACCGTCCGTGATAATTTACTCGTTGCAGGCGGCAGTTTGTCGCGTGGCGAGGTCAATGCATCGATAGAACGCACAGTAGAGTTGTTTCCAGAATTAAAAGAGAAATTGCAACAAGCTGCCGGTGATCTCTCTGGTGGTCAACAACAAATGGTGGCTATTGCTCAAGCACTCATCGTGACACCACGCTTCTTAGTCATTGATGAATTATCGTTTGGTCTAGCGCCCACCATTGTTGCGCGTTTAGTGCCTGTCATACGCAGAATTGCTGCTAGCGGTATCGGTGTTTTATTAATTGAACAATTTACACAGCTTGCTTTAGCACTTGCACATCATGTTTATGTGATGTCACGAGGCAGTGTGTCATACGACGGCGAACCAGGTAAGTTACGTGATGATCCAGAAATTTTACATCGCGCTTATTTCCCTGTTAGTGGTCGTGAATCAGTCGGACTTTAATAGTACTTATAACTAGAACCAACCCCCCTGATCAGGAGATTGAAGATGGATACACGAGTCGTCAAAAAGAAGTTGGGTCTGAAAGAGCGTTATGCAGCCATGACCCGAGGTCTGCACTGGGATACAACTTATCAGCCTATGGATAAAGTTTTCCCCTACGATAAATATGAAGGCATAAAAATTCATGACTGGGATAAATGGGAAGATCCATTCCGTCTCACTATGGACGCTTATTGGAAATATCAAGCAGAGAAAGAGAAAAAACTCTACGCTGTGATTGAAGCCTTTGCACAAAGTCATGGTGAATTAGGTGTGACAGATGCGCGTTATATCAATGCGTTGAAACTCTTTATTCAAGGTGTGACACCATTAGAGTATTACGCACATCGTGGCTTTGCTCATGCAGGTCGTCAATTCACTGGTGCAGGTGCGCGTGTTGCATCACAAATGCAAGCAGTGGATGAATTGCGCCACTTCCAAACTGAAACGCATGCGATTTCGCATTACAACAAGTATTACAACGGCATGCACAATGCCAATCACTGGTTTGATAATGTTTGGTATCTGTCTGTACCTAAGAGCTTCTTTGAAGATGCTTACTCAGGTGGTCCATTTGAATTCTTAACGGCAGTCAGTTTTTCATTTGAATATGTGCTGACGAATTTATTATTCGTGCCATTCATGAGTGGTGCTGCACATAACGGTGACTTATCAACCGTGACATTCGGTTTCTCTGCGCAATCCGATGAATCACGTCATATGACACTCGGTATTGAGTGCATTAAATTCATGTTGGAACAAGATCCAGGCAATGTGCCTATCGTTCAACGTTGGATGGATAAATGGTTCTGGCGTGGTTATCGTTTGCTTACCTTAGTCGCCATGATGCAAGACTACATGTTGCCTAAGCGTGTCATGAGCTGGAAAGAAGCATGGGAAATGTATGCTGAATCAAATGGTGGTGCATTGTTTGCAGACTTAGCGCGTTATGGCATACGTAAACCTAAAGGTTGGGATGATGCTTGCGAAGGTAAAGATCACATCAGCCATCAAGCATGGGCAACTTTCTATCAATATGGCCATGCTGCTGCATTCCATACATGGATTCCTAGTAAAGATGAATTGGATTGGTTGTCGAGCAAATATCCAGACACCTTCCATCGTCATTATCGTGCGCGCTTAGAGCATTGGGGCGAACAAGCTGAAGGTAAAGAAGGTCGTTGGTATAACCAAATTCTGCCTATGTTGTGTCAGGTATGTCAGGTGCCAACACTGTTTACTGAGCCAGGTGATGCAACAGAAATTGCTCTGCGTGAGACCACCTATCACGGTATGAAGTATCACTTCTGTAGTGATCACTGCAAAGAGATCTTCGAACATGAGCCTAAAAAATATGTACAGGCATGGATACCTGTGCATCAAATTTATCAAGGCTCTTGCTATCCCGATGAAATCAATCCTGCATCGCCAGGTGACAGTCCAGTGCGTGAAGTGATTCGTTACTACGGTATTAATGGTGGTGAAGATAATGGCGAATTCGCATCCAGTGAAGATCGTCAACACTTCAGACAATGGAGTGGTCGTATGAAGCCACAAGGACACGGAGAGTAATCATGCAGGAAACTGGCAAGGATTTGATGGTAAGCATAGGTGAGTATCCATTGCATCAACAAGATGGAGAAAATCTATTTCATGGCAAACGTTTGATTTATCTCTGTTGGGAAAATCATTTAATGTTTGCGGCACCGTTATGTGTGCCCTTGCCACCGACCTTGCCTTTTGGTGCTTTGATTCGTGATGTATTACCTGAGCTGTATGGTGAACATCCTGAATTTGAAGACATCGATTGGAAGCGTACGTTATGGTTTAACTCAGATACGCGTTTCATTCCCGATGTAGGTAAATCATTAGAGCACCATGGTTTAGCGCATAAATCACTTATACGTTTTCGTACGCCAGCATTAGAAGGTAGTCGTGCTTCTGCGGCTGACGGTAAACAAGCTTTTTAAATCGTCTGATTTTCAATTCACATCATGTCTTCGCAACTTACTATTGAACCCCTAGGCGCGACCATCGAAGTCGAAGAAGGTCAAACCATACTCGACGCAGCACTACGTCAAGGTATTTATATTCCCCATGCTTGTGGGCACGGCCTATGTGGCACTTGCAAAGTACAAGTCTTGGGTGGCAATGTCGATCATGGCGTCTCTAATCCTTTTGCGTTAATGGATTTTGAACGTGATGAAGGTAAAACCTTGGCCTGTTGCGCTACCTTAGAAAGCGATGTCACAGTAGAAGCTGATATTGATGATGAACCTGATGCACGCATTATTCCAGTTGAAGATTTCGATACCGTCGTTAGTCGTATAGAAACGCTGACGCCTACCATCAAAGGTATTTGGCTAAAGCTGGATAGAGCGATAGATTTTCAAGCAGGTCAATACGTACAAATCATCATGCCGGGTGTAGAAGGTGGTCGTCCATTTTCTATAGCCAATGCACCTGAAGAAATTGCACGCACTGGTGAATTAGAAATCAATGTACGAATTGTAGAAGGCGGGTCTGGTACTGCTTATTTACACAATCAATTAAAAGTAGGTGACAAGCTGCGTGTCTCTGGCCCCTATGGACGTTTCTTTGTACGTAGTTCAGAAAAAGAACCCATTATTTTTATGGCAGGTGGATCAGGATTGTCGAGTCCACGTTCTATGATTTTAGATTTATTAGCGCAAGGAACGCAGCAAGAGATCACACTGATTTATGGTCAACGCAATCTCGCTGAGTTGTACTACGACGCAGAATTTAAAGCGCTTGCACAGCAACATAAGAATTTTCACTATGTTCCTGCATTGAGTGAAGATGCGACAGGCTTTGATGGGCTCAAAGGTTTTGTGCATGACGCAGCGAAAGAACATTTCAATGGTGATTTTTCTGGCCACAAAGCTTATCTGTGTGGCCCACCCGTCATGATAGAAGCGTGTTTATCGACCTTGATGCAAGGTCGTTTATATGAGCGCGATATTTATGCTGAAAAATTTATTACGGCAGCAGATGCATCCAAACCACGTAGTGCGTTTTTCAAACGAGTGTAGTGAATAGCGATGTTTGATTTTCGTCCTAAAGTACAAGTCACCATAGAACAAACAGGTGAATGCTATCCCTGTGCAGTCGGTGAGAGCTTGTTAAAAGGGATGCTGCGTTTAGGACGCAAAGGCATACCAGTTGGCTGTGTGAATGGTGGTTGTGGTGTGTGCAAGGTGCGCATATTACAAGGTAAGACAGAAGTATTAGGGCCAGTCAGTCGTGCTCACGTAACAGAATCTGAAGAAGCACAGGGTTATACGCTGGCTTGCAGAGTAGGGCCCACTTGTGAGGTGAAGCTCGAAGTGGCAGGCAAGATGATTAAACCGTTTTCTAAGGGGTTTCCCGGGCAGGCTACCCCACCTGCAATAACGAAATAAATAAGGAGACAAAAATGGGAGTGATGCGCATAGGGCATGCCAGTATCAAAGTGATGGACATGGCAGCCGCAGTTAAGCACTACACAGAAGTGCTGGGCATGAAAGTGACCATGGAAGATAAATCAGGTAATGTGTATTTGAAGTGCTGGGATGAATGGGATCGTTATTCCATCATTCTCACTCCATCAGATCAAGCTGGTTTAAATCACGTTGCTTATAAAGTTGAAAAAGACAGCGACCTAAACGATTTAAAACAACGTATAGAAGCTTACGGCGTGAAAGTAACAGAATTGGCAGAAGGCGCATTACCTGCAACCGGTCGTATGTTGCAATTCAAACTGCCTAGTGGTCATGAAATGCGTTTATTTGCGCAAAAAGAATTTGTAGGTACTGAAGTGGGTAGCACCAATCCTGATCCTTGGCCAGATAACCTCACTGGTGCAGGCGCACACTGGGTTGATCATGTTCTCTTAATGTGTGAACTCAATCCTGAAACAGGTGTGAATACTGTTGCAGAGAACACGGAGTTCTTGTGTAAGGCCTTAGATTTTTATTTAGTCGAACAAGTCATGGTAGGACCAGGTGGTGTCATTCAAGCAGCGACTTGGCTTGCACGTACAACCACACCACATGACATCGCTTTCGTTGGTGCGCCTAAATCAGGCTTCCATCATGTGTCCTTCTTCCTAGATTCATGGCACGATATTTTAAAAGCTGCCGACATCATGGCGAAGAAAAAAGTCAAAATCGATGTGGCACCGACACGTCATGGCATCACACGTGGTGAAACGATTTACTTCTTTGATCCAAGTGGCAATCGTAATGAAACCTTTGCAGGTTTAGGTTATCTGTCACAACCAGATCGCCCTGTTACAACGTGGACTGAAGACAAACTGTGGACTGGTATTTTCTATCACACCGGTGATGCAGTACCTACCTTCACCGACGTTTATACCTGATGCAGCATTAAGTTTTTCGCTTACGAATCGACTGCGTTGTTGACGCAGTCGATTCCAGTGAGAATGCACGCACAACAGAAATAAACGCTGCCAATACTGGCGATTCATCAGACTGTCGATACAGACAGCTTAATTCTATTTCACGAAGATGGTTACTGATCAGGGGACGGTACACCACACCCGGCAGTCGCAGACTCGCCGAGGATGCTGTGGTCACGCACACACCAAAGCCACCCGCAACCAATGCGATGGCGGTGAGTACATCTTCGACTTCTTGTTCAACACGCAGCACAGCTTGGTCGCGCATAAACGCTTGCATGACTTGTTGCGCCAAACCTGCAATCGGCAGACGCGGATACAGAATCAAAGGTTGATCGCTCAAATCGCGAATAGTGATCTCTTTCTTTTTGCACAGAGGATGTTTAGCAGGCAGTGCAATCATCATCGCTTCGCGCAAAATAGTCTCCACAACCAAATCATCTTCAGGTGGAATCAAGCGATTAAAACCAACGCTAATGCGTCGTTCGCGCAAAGCATCAATTTGTGCAGTTTTAGTCAGTTGATGCAGCACGATTTTCACTTCGGGTCGTGCGCTATGAAAGCGACCCAAGATACGTGGAATCACATCCAATACACCGGATCCAAAAATACCCACATCGAGTTGACCAGTGTGACCTTCACTAGCAAGCAGCGTGCGCTCTTTCGCCCGTTGCGCGAGAGCGAGCAAATTCGGTACTTCTTCCAGCAAGGCTTGACCGGCTTCCGTCAGCGTGACGCCTTTATTCGATCGCAAAAAAAGAGTCGCTCTCAGTTCTTCTTCGAGCGCTTGAATTTGTCGCGTCAACGGCGGTTGAGCCATATGCAAACGTTCGGCAGCTCGAGTGAAATTTCGCTCTTCGGCAAGCGCCAAAAAGTAACGCATTTGTCGCAAATCCATGGCTTTTCCTTTCCATGCCATTTATACCTAAAAGGTATGGTCAGATATAAAAACAGTATTGGACAGTATACCTAGTCATCGTTAACCTTACGCATCGGATAGAGGAATTTTTATGAGTAAAACGAATTTACCTACTGTGAGTGCTGCTCAGGCTGTGATTACTGCTGAAGCAGCTAGCATTGCCTTACAAGCTACCGTGGATCACGCAAAATTATTAGGCATCGCAATCAATGTCGCCATTACGGATAGCGCGGGAGTGATGGCGGGATTTTTACGTATGCCAGGTGCATTTTTACATTCTATCGATATCGCTATCGATAAAGCCTATACCTCAGCTAGCTTTGGATTTCCTACTAGTCAGTGGATGAAAGTTTTAGAGAGCGATGCAGCATTACGTGCTGGTTTGCCATTACGTCCACGTTTGGTGGTGTTTGGTGGAGGACTGCCCATCGTAGAAAAAGGTGTGCGTATAGGTGGTATCGGTGTATCGGGTGGATCAGCCGAAGAAGATGAAGAATGTGCACGCGCAGGATTGAAGGCTATAGGTTTAGCTTAAGTAAATATAAAGTAAAAATTTACCATTTAGATCACCTCTGTATATAGAGCGAATTAAAACAGGAAATATCATGAAACAGTTTCATAATTTTATTAACGGTGTGTTTGTACCAACCGCTAAAACATTTGAAAAACGTACACCTATTACGAATCAAGTGATAGGTCTTGCGCATGAAGCAGGTCAAGCTGAAGTCGATGCTGCTGTTAAAGCAGCACGTGCTGCTTTGAATGGTGAATGGGGCAAGATGTCAGTGGTGAAGCGTGTAGAAATGCTGTACGCCGTAGCAGATGAAATCAATCATCGTTTCGATGAATTTTTAGAAGCAGAGTTGGCAGATACAGGTAAGCCACATTCCTTAGCTTCCCATATTGATATTCCACGTGGTGCAGCAAATTTCAAAGTCTTTGCAGACATCATTAAAAATGCGCCGACTGAGAGCTTTACGATGACCACACCAGATGGTGGAACAGCAGTCAGCTATGGTGTGCGTACACCACTCGGTGTAATAGGTGTGGTCTGTCCATGGAATTTACCGCTCTTACTCATGACATGGAAAGTTGGCCCTGCACTCGCCTGTGGTAATGCAGTAGTGGTGAAGCCTTCTGAAGAAACACCTGCTACTGCGACCTTGTTAGGTGAGGTGATGAATAAAGT
>CANGLD010000062.1 GCA_947454475.1 Oxalobacteraceae bacterium | reverse complement strand
TTGAGCAAACGCGTGATTTCATCAAACATCACACGAATATATTGCGCACGCATAGGCACTTCTACACCTAGCAATTTTTCAATTGCCATGACATAGGCATGCTCATTACACATCATGGATACATAATCTAATCTATCCATGTAAGGCACAGACTGCAGGAAAGTTTTTTCTTCAGCTAGCTTTTCTGTCGCGCGATGTAATAAGCCTATGTGCGGATCAGCACGTTGTATGACTTCACCATCCAACTCTAATACCAAACGCAACACACCATGCGCTGCTGGATGTTGAGGCCCAAAGTTAAGGGTGTAATTTTTAATCTCAGCCATGATTATTTAATTCCGTAGTTTTCTTCACGTATGACGCGCGGCACATTTTCGCGCGGCTCAATCGTGACGGGCTGATAGATCACACGTTTTTGCTCAGGGTCGTAACGCATTTCCACATAACCTGAAACAGGGAAGTCTTTGCGGAATGGATGACCAATAAAACCATAATCAGTCAGTATGCGGCGCAAGTCATTGTGACCATCAAACAAAATACCAAATAAATCGAAGGCTTCGCGTTCATACCAATTTGCAGCAGACCATAATTCAGATATGGAGGAAATGATAGGCATAGCATCATCTGGTGCAAAGGTGCGCACACGCACACGCCAGTTTTTATTCACAGACAAGAGATGCACAACGGCAGCAAAACGTGCGCCACTCCATGCACCATCACCATAGGTGGAGTAATCCATGCCACATAAATCGGTGAGTTGCGAGAACTGTAAACGCTGATCATCACGCAAAATTTGCATTGCAGATAAATAGTCAGCTGACTTTACAACAAGTGTGATTTCACCGAATGCGCGATCTATGCTTTGCAACTTATCAGCAAGAGCTTCTTTTAACGCGACTTCAAGAGTATCAAGTTTGGTGCTCATGATTAACGCGCAATCGTGTTGGTACGACGAATTTTATTTTGCAATTGCATGATGCCGTACAACAGTGCTTCTGCTGTAGGAGGACATCCAGGTACGTAGATATCAACAGGCACGATACGATCGCATCCACGCACAACTGAGTAAGAGTAATGGTAGTAACCACCACCATTTGCGCAAGAACCCATAGAGATGACCCAACGTGGTTCTGCCATTTGATCATAGACTTTGCGTAAAGCAGGCGCCATTTTGTTGCATAAGGTACCTGCCACTATCATCACATCGGACTGACGTGGTGAGGGACGAAACACCACACCAAAACGATCAAGGTCATACCGTGATGCGCCTGCATGCATCATTTCAACGGCACAGCAAGCCAATCCAAACGTCATTGGCCACATGGATCCAGTACGGGTCCAGTTAATGAGCTTGTCAGCAGTCGTGGTGACAAAGCCTTCGTTTAACAATCCTTCAATCGCCATGACTTATTCCCAATCCAGAGCGCCTTTTTTCCATTCGAAAATGAGACCTATCGTTAATACTGCAAGAAAGATCATCATCGCCCAGAAACCCAGCATACCAACGTCACGCATAGCAACTGCCCATGGCACTAAAAACGCCACTTCGAGATCAAATAAAATAAATAAAATCGCGACCAAGTAATAGCGTACATCGAACTTCATACGCGCATCTTCAAAGGCTTCGAATCCACATTCGTAAGCAGAAGTTTTTGCTGAATCTGGTCTATAAGGTGCCATCAATCGCCCCAGCACTTGCGGCGCGACTCCGACTAAGATGCCCACAAAAATGAACAACAGAATAGGAAGGTAATTTTCGAGATTCACGATATTTCGCAATACAAAAATTTGATTTTGCGATGGAAAAAAATCAAATATAGAGTCAAAAAGACAACTCTGCCATTTCGACAAAAAGCCAGCAAAGGACCCCCTATGCTGGCCTGCTTATACTTATATTCCATTATGGTGCCGACGGCGAGACTCGAACTCGCACAGCTTGCGCCACTACCCCCTCAAGATAGCGTGTCTACCAATTTCACCACGTCGGCCATAACCTCTCATTTTAACTCGGCTCACCCCTCAATTCAACGCGGATTTACCGAGTCATGCTACGTAGTGATTTACTTCGGTATTTCTCCTGACTGACCAGCAGGTTTAACAGGCTCAGAAGCAGGTGCAGGCTGGGTCTTAGACATCGATGCAGGCGCTTGCTCCATTACACCACCACTAGAAACATGGGGACGACTACCAAAGAAGGACAACGCTAAAGTAGAGATGAAAAAAACTGCCGCTGCAAAACCTGTGGACTTAGAAAGAAAATTCGAAGATCCACTAGCGCCAAACAAACTGCCAGAAGCACCTGAACCAAACGCCGCTCCCATATCCGCACCTTTACCATGCTGGAGTAATACCAGACCAATAATGAGCAGGGCTGACAGCACCTGGATAGCAATCGCGATAGCAAGTAAGGAATTCATGTTTCAGCTTTCAGATATTTTGATTAAAGTCTGTGTGACTTGTTTTCAATCGTTTTAAAAATTATTGCATCAATTATTTTTGGTTTGCGTGAGCAATCGCCAGAAAATCCGCTGCCTTTAAAGCAGCTCCACCAATCAAACCACCATCAATATCTGGCATGGTGAGTAAATCAGCTGCGTTATCTGGCTTCATGCTGCCACCATATAAAATTCTTACAACACCCGCCGCTGCACTATCGGCAGCAGCAAGTTGTTTGCGTATGACTGCATGAACTTCTTGTGCCATGTCAGGCGTTGCAGTTTTACCTGTTCCTATCGCCCACACAGGCTCATAAGCAATCACGATGTGCTTGAGTTGATCAGGTAACTCAGCAAAAACAGGTTGCAACTGCGCTTCCACAACACTGGCTGTTGATCCTGCTTCACGCTCAGCGAGGGTTTCACCCACACAAACTATCGGTGTTAATCCATGCGCCAATGCTTGCTTGGTTTTCTTGGCCACTAGTGCACTTGATTCTGCATGCATGCTGCGACGTTCAGAGTGACCAACGATTACATAATGACAGCCAAAATCTTTTAGCATGTGCCCAGCTACTTCACCTGTGTAAGCACCTGCTTCATGCACTGAGATATCTTGCGCACCCCAAGCTACGGAGGAACCCTCTAAAGCAGTCTTCGCTTGCGCTAAATAGGGAGCAGGTACACACACTGCCAACTCTGCAGCCAAACCTTGCGCGCCTGATCGAACAGCCTGCAACAGAGCTGCATTGGTGACGAGATCACCATTCATTTTCCAGTTGCCGGCTATGAGAGTTCGACGCATTGCATCCTACCTGTTGTGACTGCCATCTTAATAAAATACTATTTTGACAATCTGCGTTATAAAATTAAACAGATAGTCCCACCAAAGCCGACTATTTTAGCCCTTTGCAAGAATCACGGTCAAACCACACACAGACTAATAACAAGAGTGTTAATTAATCGTTAACATTATTTTACCGACATGCGTGCTGGTTTCCATCAACGCATGCGCTTGCTCTGCTTGTTCAAGCGAGAAGGTCTTGAAAATCACTGGTTTGATTTTGCCCGATTCAATCAAAGGCCATACTTTTTGACTAAGTTTGTCGGCAATCATTTGCTTAAACGCGACGGGACGTGGTCTTAAGGTAGAACCTGTCACTGTCAATCGACGACGCATGATGTGACCAAAATCGACTTTGCCACTTGCACCACCCAACAAAGCAATGATGACTAAACGTCCATCATCAGCCAGACAATTAATCTCACGTCCTACATAGTCACCGGCCACCATATCGATGATGACATCGACGCCTTTACCATCGGTCGCTGCTTTCACAACGTCGACAAAATCTTCGGTTTTATAATTGATGCCACGCTCAGCACCCAGTGCTTCACAAGAACGACATTTATCATCTGAGCCTGCTGTGGCCCACACTTTGTGTCCAAAGGCACGTGCCATTTGTATGGCAGTCACACCAATGCCAGAAGTGCCACCTTGCACAAGCAAGGTTTCATCTCCACTCAGTTTCGCTCTTTCAAATAAATTACTGTACACAGTAAAAAATGTTTCGGGCAGCGATGCGGCTTCTAATGCACTTAATCCTTTCGGTACAGGCAAGCATTGCGCAATCGGTGCAGCACAATATTCTGCATAGCCGCCACCCTGCACCAGCGCACACACCATGTCACCCTTTTTGAATGCGCTACCAGTCAGATCACCATCAATAATTTCACCCGCCACTTCCAAGCCAGGAATATCTGAAGCACCAGGTGGCACTGGATAATTACCAGTACGCTGCAATACATCTGGCCGATTCACACCAGCCGCATGTACTTTAATCAAGACCTCACCTGCTTTAATGACAGGCAGTGGACGTTCACACAGTTTCAATACTTCTGGTCCACCAGGATGAATGATTTCTATGGCGCGCATTTTTCTCTCCGAAAAATTTCAGTATTCTTGTTCTTGATGAAAAAACCGCCGGGCTAATTAGCCAGGCGGTTTTAGCTTTACGTGTCAGAACGAAACAGTGCGATTACTGTTGTTCCGCTTGCGGTGCTTCACCTGCTTCTTCTGCAGCGACTGCTTTCATGGACAATTTTAAACGACCACGATCATCTGTCTCTAACACTTTGACACGAACTTGCTGACCTTCTTTCAAATAATCAGCAACAGCATTCACACGTTCATTCGCGATTTGACTGATATGCAGTAAACCGTCTTTACCTGGAATGACTTGAACGATAGCGCCGAAGTCTAATAACTTCAGAACCACGCCTTCGTAGATCTTACCAACTTCAACTGAAGCAGTGAGTTCTTCAATACGACGTTTGGCTTCTTGACCTGCTGCTGCATCTACAGAAGCAATTGTCACTACACCTTCATCGGTGATGTCAATTTGCGTACCTGTTTCTTCGGTCAGTGCACGAATCACTGCACCACCCTTACCAATCACATCACGAATTTTTTCTGGATTGATTTTAATGGTGATGAGACGTGGAGCGAAGTTAGACAATTCAGTACGACCATGTGGCATCGCTTCTTGCATCTTACTCAGAATATGCAAGCGACCTTCTTTCGCTTGTGCCAATGCGACTTGCATAATTTCTTTGGTAATACCTTGAATCTTGATGTCCATCTGCAAGGCAGTAATACCATTTGCTGAACCGGCTACTTTAAAGTCCATATCACCGAGATGATCTTCATCACCTAAGATGTCAGACAAGACAGCAAACTTATTGCCATCTTTGATCAAGCCCATAGCAATACCAGCTACATGCGCTTTCATAGGTACGCCAGCATCCATCAATGCTAAACAACCACCGCAAACCGATGCCATTGATGAAGAACCATTTGATTCAGTGATTTCAGAAACTAAACGCACTGAATAACTAAATTCATCTGCTGCTGGCAATACCGCAACTAATGCACGTTTTGCTAAACGACCATGACCAATTTCACGACGCTTAGGTGTACCTACACGACCGGTTTCACCTGTTGCAAACGGAGGCATGTTGTAGTGAAGCATAAATCTGTCACTGTACTCACCTGTTAATGCATCAATTTTTTGTTCATCGCGTGCTGTACCTAAGGTTGCGATTACCAAAGCTTGAGTTTCACCACGTGTGAATAATGCAGAACCATGGGTACGTGGCAGCACGCTGCTACGAATTGAGATAGGACGCACAGTACGTGTGTCACGACCATCAATACGTGGCTCACCTTCTAAAATTTGTGAACGTACAATCTTGGCTTCTAGATCAAACATAATGTTGCCTAACTCAGCTGAATCAGGTGCATCTGCATCATCTGCAAAGGCGGCGTTGACCGCAGCACTCACTTCTTTGAGTTGATTGGTACGCGCTTGTTTTTCTTTGATTTGATACGCTTCACGCAATTTAGCTTCAGCGATTCCTGAAACTTTCGCGATCAGTGCTTCATTTTTCGGAGCTGGACTCCATTGCACTTCTGGCTTACCACCATCACGCACTAAATCATGAATCGCATCGATCACCACTTTCATTTGTGTATGACCAAATACCACTGCACCCAACATAATTTCTTCTGATAATTCGAGCGCTTCTGATTCCACCATTAACACTGCGGTCTCAGTACCAGCAACCACTAAATCCATTTGTGATTTTGGAAGTTGTGACACCAAAGGATTCAATACATATTGACCATCGATGTAACCAACACGTGCTGCACCTAAAGGACCATTGAATGGAATACCTGCAATACACAACGCAGCTGAAGCACCAATCATGGCTGGAATATCAGGATCGATTTCTGGATTCACTGAAACCACATGAATGATGACTTGCACTTCATTCAAATAACCTTCAGGGAACAGCGGACGAATAGGACGATCAATCAAACGCGATGTCAGCGTTTCTTTTTCTGATGGACGTCCTTCACGCTTGAAGAAGCCGCCAGGTATACGACCCGCAGCATAAGTTTTCTCAACATAATCCACTGTGAGTGGAAAAAAATCTTGACCTGGCTTGGCATCTTTGCGTGCCACAACAGTAGCCAAAATAACGGTATCTTCTACAGAAACTAAAACAGCACCGGATGCCTGACGAGCAATCTCGCCGGTCTCCATCGTCACTGTGTGTTGACCATACTGGAAGGTTTTCGTAACTTTATTAAACATTAGGTGTTTCCTTTCTATTTTGCCGACAGATTTTCAGGCGCTGTCGTTCACCTCACCACGTGTGACAATTCTTCCGTCACCTTACTTCTCACCACACTACACTGCTAACTCTACAAACCTATGACAACTGCCAGAAATGCAAAATGCCCGCATCAGTAAACTGACACAGGCATCTCAGCGATGAAACGAAAAGATTGCAATGGTAATTACTTACGCAGACCAAGCTTCTCGATCAATGCGCGGTAACGATCTGCATCTTTACGCTTTAAGTAAGCAAGCAGACTTTTACGACGATTCACCATCATGATCAAACCACGACGGGAATGATGATCCTTGGAGTGAGCCTTGAAATGGCCATTTAATTCATTGATGCGAGCGGTCAACAGAGCAACTTGCACTTCTGGAGAACCCGTATCATTTTGCCCGCGGGCGTTAGACGCGATGACCGCGGCTTTACTTTCTTTAGTTACTGACATTTTTACTATCCTTCACAAGCGGCAAAACGAGTATGGACCTAAGCCCCACCCAAACTGCCGTGATTAAATTGGCCAAAACCGGCCAGCCCAAGAGTATAGCCGAAAGCACCTCCTCTTACAAATTTAACAGCACAATTCATTTTAAGCTCACTCTGTTTTTAATTTGATAATTTTTACTGAATTATCGCAAGCGCTCTTGAAATCTGATTCAGTCACCCTACCTTAGCAACATAGGAGCGCAAGCTCCATCACACCACAAGGAGAAAATCATGAATCTGATTTTGCGTAACCATCATACAAGCGCCCTACCCATTCGCTTAAGACCTGCTGCTTTCAGCGGATTATTTGATCACGTCTTGGAAGATATGTTTGCACCTCAAACAAAATCCACCACTGAGCACAGTGTGCGTCGCCCCAGAGTTGAGCTTAGCGAGACTGAACATGCCTATTCTGCCGAAGTTGAATTACCAGGCGTAGGTAAAAATGATGTGAAAGTCACGATGGAAAAACAGCTGGTCACGATTGAAGCTGAAGTTCGCCGAACGGTTGACACCAAAGTAGATCAGGCAGTGACTCAAACTGAAGAAATTAGCCGTAAGTATGCACGCAGCTTTGCATTGGAACAGGAAATTGATGACGCTAATGCAACGGCAAAAATGGAGAACGGTATTTTATTCCTGACCTTGCCTAAGAAAACTGCACCTGTAAGTAAACAACTCACGATTCAATAAAATCGATCGAATGAAGCAGTAAAAAAAAGGCCTCCTAGTGCAGACTGGGAGGCCTTTGTTTTTTCATCGCTATAACTACATTAGATCTGAGGATTGAGCTTCTCAGTTTTGGAATGTAATTTATTGAGTGCTGATAAATAAGCCTTCGCTGATGCCACCACAATATCTAAATCTGCACCCACACCATTCACGATGCGACCTGCTTTAGACAAACGCATCGTAACTTCGCCTTGCGATTCAGTACCGGTCGTAATGGCATTCACTGAAAAGAGTAATAACTCTGCACCGCTCTTGGTAGACGATTCAATTGCATTCACAATTGCATCAACTGGACCATTACCCTGACCTTCGCAAGTTAATTCTTTACCTTCAATTGAAAAAGTGACTTTTGCACTAGGCTTGGCACCCGTCTCAGAATGCTGAGACAAAGAAACGAAAGCATAGTGTTCTTTTTCATGTGAATTTTGTTCATCTGAGACTAAAGCCATAATATCTTCATCAAAGATTTCTGACTTACGATCTGCTAATTCTTTAAAGCGCGTAAATGCAGCATTCATTTCTGCTTCAGAATCTAAAGTGATGCCCAATTCTTCAATGCGCTGTTTGAAGGCATTGCGACCAGAAAGTTTACCCAATACGATTTTGTTTGCAGACCAACCCACATCTTCTGCACGCATAATTTCATAAGTATCACGCGCTTTCAAAATACCATCTTGATGGATGCCGGATGCATGTGCAAAAGCATTCGCACCTACTACTGCTTTATTCGGTTGCACAGCAAAACCTGTGATTTGCGAGACCAACTTAGAAGTCGACACAATCTGTGTTGCATCTATACCTAACTGCAAATTGAAATGGTCTTTACGAGTACGCACTGCCATCACAATTTCTTCTAAAGCTGTGTTACCTGCTCTCTCACCCAAACCATTAATCGTGCATTCCACTTGTCTTGCACCACCTATCATTACACCTGCCAATGAATTAGCCACTGCCATACCTAAGTCATTGTGACAATGCACAGACCAAATCGCTTTATCAGAATTAGGAATACGTTCACGCAGTGTACGCAGCATGGTGCCGTATAACTCAGGCACAGCATAGCCCACCGTATCGGCAAAATTAATCGTAGTCGCACCTTCATCAATTACAGCTTCTAAAACACGACACAGAAAATCCATTTCTGAACGACTGCCATCTTCAGGACTGAACTCCACATCATCTGTAAATTGACGTGCAAAACGTACCGCCTGACGCGCTTGCTCTAACACTTGATCTGGCGACATACGCAATTTTTTTTCCATATGCAACGGCGAAGTCGCGATAAACGTATGAATACGTTTTCTGGATGCAGGTGCTAAGGCTTCAGCAGCACGTGAGATGTCTCTATCATTCGCACGTGAAAGTGAACACACAGTGGAATCTTTGATCATGCCCGCAATCGCTTTGATCGCCTCAAAATCACCCTGCGAAGAAGCAGCAAAGCCCGCTTCGATGACATCGACTTTTAGACGTTCCAGTTGACGCGCAATACGAATTTTTTCTTCTTTGGTCATGGAAGCGCCGGGCGACTGCTCGCCATCACGCAATGTGGTATCGAAAATAATCAGCTTGTTTGAATCAGCCATGCTGGGCTCCTGATGGAATAACTATGGGTTTGCATGCAATTTCACCTGTCCTTGCCAAGCATGAACGAGGTAAAACACGAATTGTAGGGGAAAGGGAGTCTGCGCGTTAGCGCAGTAGATACAGAAGTAGTAGACCAAGAAGGCCGCTACGTAAAACAATCGACGAGGAATGGGATGAACGTGTCATGGTTTAAGCATAAGCGGATTCAGACAAAAGCGCAACCGCGTACTCACAGTCTAGAAATTTTTTAGTGATCGTCAGTTGCGTCGGGCTCGGTCTGGACAATACTCACAGGGTTACCCTGCAACCAACGCCAGAAAAAGACGGCGTAGCCAGACAAGCCATAGATCACAAATAAACCAAATAAGACTTTCGGAGGGTCACTCGAGACGGCAACGAAAATCAACACAATCAAGAAAACTGCAATAAACGGTACCGACTTACGGAAATTAACGTCTTTAAAACTATAAAAAGGTGCGTTGGTCACCATGGTCAAGCCTGCGTACAAGGTAATGGTCCAAGAGAGCCAATTGAAATCCGTGCCTGCAATGCGTAGATCGTCCATCAACCAAATAAAGCCCGCTACTAAGGCAGCAGCAGCTGGACTAGGCAAGCCCTGAAAAAAACGTTTATCAACCACAGCGATATTGGTATTAAAACGCGCTAGTCTTAAAGCCGCACCTGCGCAGTAAACAAAGGCTGCTAACCAACCCAACTTACCCATACCGCGCAAAGCCCATTCATAGACAATCAAAGCTGGTGCAGCACCGAATGACACCATGTCGGACAAACTATCGTACTGCGCACCAAATTCACTAGTGGTATTGGTTAAACGCGCAACTCGACCATCTACTGCATCCAACACCATCGCCGCAAAAATAGCCACCGCTGCATTAGAAAACTGCCCATTCATCGCCATCACGATTGCGTAAAAACCGCAGAACAAAGCCGCCGTCGTAAAAGCATTCGGTAAGAGATAAATTCCGCGATTTCGCATGGGAGGCGCAAAGGCATCATCTTCTTCCGATTTACGGATACGACGTAAAGGCAATCTGGGTAATCGCAGACCTCGTGAATAACCTGCCTTGGCCTTAGATTTGCGGGTGCTAAAGAGTGACATGAGGGTATGGTATCCGAGTAACGAAGACAGTTGAATCAGAATTCAGCAAGAATAGTTTCAGTCGCCGACACTTTATCACCCACCACAACCATAGGACGAGCTGACAAAGGTAAGTACACATCAACGCGTGAGCCAAACCGGATAAAGCCGTAGCGCTGACCACGCGCCAAAACATCGGACGCATTTACATAGCAAAGTATGCGACGAGCAATCAGACCCGCTACTTGTACACAAGTCACCGTTTCACCATTCGCGGCTTTTATGACAATCGCGTTACGTTCGTTTTCTATCGAAGCTTTGTCCAGATCCGCATTCACGAATTTGCCAGGGAAATACTCGACTTTTTCTATCTTGCCATCCACCGGTGCGCGATTTGAATGCACGTTAAATACATTCATAAATACACTGATTTTCAAGGCCTCGCGATCAGCATAAGGATCATGCGCCTTTGCCACCACCACAATGCGTCCATCTGCTGGCGACAACACCGCCTTGGGATTAAGCGGGATTAATCGACCAGGATCACGGAAAAACTGTAGGACAAACAGCGCGATCAGCCAAAAAGGTAGCGACCAACCGCCTAAAGTAACGGATGCGATAAGAGCAACAATCACAGCAATCGCAAGAAATGGCCAGCCTTCGCGGGCAATGATGGGGTGGGGATAAGAATTCAAACCTGCTCCAATAAACTAGAAATTTTCTTTTATGAAAGATTAACTCAAGGAAAAATCTTCTGGATAACAAGTGTCGAATGATATCAGCTCAAAGCATCAAACAGCCTACAACCACCTCAAATCAAGCCAGATTCAATAAAGAACTTATCCCTGTTCCTTGCCACCAATATTTTCAAACAAAAAAATGAAGTAAAAATTTTGCATCAAAAACAAGAAGTTCGAATGACAAATCTTGATTAAATAAAGGTGAAATCCATGACCAGTATCGCCAAACAAAATACGATTGAAGCTTTAAATATTTACCATAAGGCGCAGAAAAAAGAATGGGGAGTACGCGTAGTTGACGG
>CANGLD010000061.1 GCA_947454475.1 Oxalobacteraceae bacterium | reverse complement strand
TAGCCTTCGCGTTGTGCCAGCTTTACATACGGATCATTAATGTGATCATGCAACCAGCTCTTATTGAGTTTGTTCTTAGCCATTCACGTAGAATACCGGTTTTGAAGGACATCCATGCTGAAACTCTCTCCTGCGCAGCGTAGCGCATTACGTTCCGAGGCACACGCCCTCTCTCCTGTTGTCATCATTGGTGACAGTGGGATGACCCCTGCCGTTATGAAAGAAATCGATCTGAGTCTGAATGCGCACGGCTTAATCAAAGTGCGTGTGTTTGGTGATGATCGCGAACTACGTATTCAGTTTTTAGACACTATTTGTGCAGAACTTGGTGCTGCACCCGTACAGCATATAGGTAAATTACTTGTTCTGTATCGCCCTAAAAAAGAAAGTGAAAAAGAATCTGAAGGCACACGCGGCAAAGGCATGCGTAAAGTCACCATTTATAAAGCTAGTGCTACGCGCAAAGTGAATGTGCAAAAGGTTATGGTCAAAGGAAATGAACGCGTCACAGCAGGTGGGAATATCAAACGCGCAAAAGTCAGACAGACCAGCAAAAAGAAAAACGCATTAGGGAAGTAATAAAAATCTTCAACGCACTTTCAAGACAAGTACCAAAGCAAGTACGCTTTGCAACATATAGATCAAGCTAGCAACGCCATGCAAGATACCAAACTGCGTGCGAGCAGCACCTTCCATCACACCGGCAGGTCCTGCTGCTTCACGTAATGCTGCCATCCAAGGTTGCAATCCAAAATAACCCACTAAGACACACAACAACATCACCACAATCAATCGCAATAAGGTACGTCGTTCGCGCGAGGCATCATCAAACGCAACGATTGCTAGCAATAACAACCCACACGCAAGTGATAACCACGCTTCGATTCTAAAAATACTTCCTGCAATCGTGCCAGCTAATGGGCGGTCAGTAAGGGTAGTGAATAAAACGGGAGCAACCAAATAACCTACCGTCCATAAGCTACCTGCCCATAGAGCCGTGATAATCAGACGTACAGCAGGTAATAAACGCCAAAACGCAGAGCTGCGCATTAGATGTATTGCACTTTAAGAATCTCGTATTCACGCGGACCACTCGGTGCTTGTACTTCTACGACATCACCTGCAAATTTACCGATCAATGCACGCGCAATCGGAGAAGTGATCGAGACTTTTTTCTCTTTTAAATCAGCTTCATCAGTGCCCACAATTTGATAGGTCACATGATCACCACTTTCTAGATCTTCTAGCGTCACAGTTGCAGCGAACACGACTCGACCATCTGCATCCAATAGTTTTGGATCAATAATTTGCGCTGCACCGAGCTTGCCTTCTAGCTCAGCAATACGTCCTTCTATAAAACTTTGACGCTCTTTGGCCGCATCATATTCTGCGTTTTCAGAGAGATCGCCTTGCGCACGCGCTTCTGAAATAGCATTGATCACAGCAGGACGTTCTTTCGTTTTTAAGCGATGCAGTTCATCTTTCAATAACTGCGCACCATGTACGGTAATAGGGACTGAGTTCATAGGATTAATTTGATAAGTATAAAAACACCAGAGGCCGCTTAAGCGACCTCTGTAACCTTGTTAGATCTTAGGATTAGTGTAGACCATCTGTAAAAATCCGTATAGCACCTGCTGCAAGATACAACAATGACACCACTTGCAGCACGCGGATTTTAATGCAGGGATTGATGCAAGCCCTGCAAATCATACACATGCAATTCATTCAAATGTGCCATACCCTCGACAGCGGCCTCTGCTCCGGCAATCGTCGTATACGTTGTCACCCGCGCTGCCAAGGCTGAAGTACGAATGGCACGTGAATCATGAATTGCTGTGCGTTTTTCTTCCACGGTGTTGATGACTAAAGCAATTTCATTATTTTTAATCATGTCCACTACATGTGGTCTACCTTCAGCAACTTTATTCACAGTCGCAACAGGAATACCTGCTGCTGCAATCGCTGCAGCAGTACCCTTCGTCGCCACGACTGAAAAGCCCATGCCTAGCAAATCTTTAGCAACTTGTACTGCACGCGGCTTATCACTGTTTTTCACAGATAGAAAAACTTTGCCTGAAGTCGGTAAACGTACGCTCGCACCCAACTGCGATTTCACAAACGCTTCACCAAAGGTACGACCTACGCCCATCACTTCACCAGTGGATTTCATTTCAGGGCCAAGTATCGTATCCACACCTGGGAATTTCACGAATGGAAAAACGGCTTCTTTCACACTAAAATATTTTGGTACTACTTCTGCACCAATACCCTGACTATCCAGTGATTGCCCCACCATGCAACGTGCAGCAATTTTTGCCAGTTGTAGTCCCGTCGCTTTTGATACATACGGCACAGTACGTGAAGCACGTGGATTGACTTCCAACACATAAACCACGTCTTCCATCTTGCCTTCAACTTCAATTTGTTGAATAGCGAATTGCACATTCATTAATCCGACTACATTCAAACCTTTCGCCATCAGCGCTGTTTGATGTTTTAATTCATCGATGGTTTTTTGCGATAAAGAATAAGGAGGCAAAGAACATGCAGAGTCACCTGAATGCACACCCGCTTGTTCAATATGCTCCATCACACCACCTATGAAGGTGCGCTTACCATCCGAGAGACAATCCACATCGACTTCAATCGCATCATTTAAAAAACGATCGAGCAACACCGGCGAATCATGTGAAACCTTCACCGCTTCACGCATGTAGCGCTCCAGATCACGCTGTTCATGCACGATCTCCATAGCACGTCCACCCAATACATAGGAAGGGCGCACCACTAAGGGATAGCCTATCTCTTGCGCCAGACGCAATGCATCTTCTTCTGTGCGCGCCGTGCGATTAGGTGGTTGACGTAATTTCAGTTCATGCAGCATTTTTTGAAAACGTTCGCGATCTTCTGCAGCATCAATCATGTCTGGTGAAGTACCAATGATAGGTACACCATTCGCTTCCAGATCTAATGCAAGTTTCAATGGTGTCTGACCACCATATTGCACAATCACACCTACCGGCTTTTCTTTATCAACGATTTCTAATACATCTTCTAAAGTCAGCGGCTCAAAATACAAACGATCGGAAGTGTCATAGTCAGTCGAAACCGTTTCAGGATTACAGTTCACCATAATGGTTTCATAACCATCTTCACGCATTGCAAACGCAGCATGCACACAGCAGTAATCAAACTCAATACCCTGACCAATGCGATTTGGTCCACCACCTAAGACCATAATTTTTTTACGGTCAGTTGGATTGGATTCACATTCTTCTTCATAGGTTGAATACATATACGCAGTGTCAGTGGCAAATTCACCCGCACAGGTATCAACGCGCTTATAGACAGGGCGCACATTTAAAGCATGGCGACGTTCACGCACTGCTTTATCTGTGGTTTTTAATAATTTCGCTAAACGTCTGTCTGCAAAACCTTTTTTCTTCAAGTTGAGCAAAGTCGTTTTATCTATCGCATCTAATGATTGTTTTTCCAACCACAATTCGATATCAATTATTTCTTTAATTTGCACCAAGAACCAAGGATCAATATGTGTGAGTTGATGCACTTCTTCTGTTGTAAAGCCTTGTGCAAATGCATCGCCTACATACCAAATACGTTCTGGGCCAGGTTCACCTAATTCTTCTTCTATCACTTCGCGATCGGTGGTTTTTTCGTTCATACCATCCACACCGACTTCTAATCCACGCAAGGCTTTTTGAAAAGATTCTTGGAATGTGCGACCTATCGCCATCACTTCACCCACAGATTTCATTTGCGTGGTGAGATGACTATCGGCAGCTGGGAATTTTTCAAATGCAAAACGAGGAATCTTGGTAACGACGTAATCTATAGAGGGTTCAAAAGAAGCAGGTGTTGCACCACCTGTAATTTCATTACGCAATTCATCGAGTGTAAAACCGACTGCAAGTTTTGCTGCCACTTTCGCAATCGGGAAACCGGTTGCTTTTGATGCCAATGCAGATGAACGCGACACACGTGGGTTCATCTCAATCACAATCATGCGACCGTCTTTTGGGTTCACAGAAAACTGAACGTTCGATCCACCGGTATCAACACCAATCTCGCGTAACACCGCAAGCGATGCATTACGCATGATTTGATATTCCTTATCTGTCAGCGTCTGCGCTGGTGCTACTGTGATTGAATCACCGGTATGCACACCCATAGGATCAAGATTTTCAATGGAACAAACGATGATGCAGTTATCGTTCTTATCGCGAACGACTTCCATTTCATATTCTTTCCAACCTAACAGCGATTCTTCAATCAACAATTCATTAGTTGGCGATGCTTCTAAACCACGTTTACAAATTGCTTCAAATTCTTCAGCGTTATACGCAATACCGCCACCACTACCACCCATGGTGAATGAAGGACGAATAATCGTTGGGAAGCCGACTTCTTTTTGTACACCCCATGCTTCATCCATAGAGTGGGCAATACCAGAACGCGCAGAACCGAGACCGATTTTTGTCATCGCATCTTTGAATTTAGAACGATCTTCTGCTTTATCAATCGCTTCTGGTGTTGCGCCGATTAATTCGCATTTGTATTTCTCTAAGATGCCATGTCTATGTAGATCCAATGCGCAGTTCAATGCAGTTTGACCACCCATAGTAGGCAAGATCGCATCTGGTTTTTCTTTTGCGATGATGCGCTCTAACATTTGCCAAGTGATAGGCTCAATGTAAGTCACATCTGCCATCTCAGGATCCGTCATGATGGTGGCAGGATTACTGTTCACTAAAATGACTTTGTAACCTTCTTCACGCAAAGCTTTACAAGCCTGTGCACCTGAATAATCAAACTCACAAGCCTGACCAATAATGATAGGGCCAGCACCTATGATGAGTATGCTTTTAATGTCGGTACGCTTAGCCATGTTTGTGTTTCTCCATCATCGCGACAAAGCGATCGAACAAAGGTGCAATATCGTGTGGGCCCGGTGATGCTTCCGGATGCCCTTGAAAACAAAAAGCAGGTTTATCCGTGCGCGCAAAACCCTGTAAAGAACCATCAAACAAAGACACATGCGTGACACGACAATTCGCTGGCAAGGTCGATGGATCGACTGCAAAGCCATGATTCTGTGAAGTGATATGTACTTGCTTGGTATCGACATCTTGTACAGGATGATTCGCACCGTGATGACCAAACTTCATTTTTATTGTGCGTGCACCAGAAGCAAGTGCCATGATTTGATGACCAAGACAAATACCAAAGGTAGGCAAACCACCTTCTATTAATTCACGTGCAGCTGCAATTGCGTAATCACATGGTTGTGGATCACCGGGGCCATTCGATAGAAAAATGCCATCGGGTTTTAATGCTAATGCTTCTTTAGCAGTCGATTGCGCAGGCAATACAGTGACCTTGCATCCGCGCTGTGCCAACATACGCAAGATATTAAATTTCACACCATAGTCAAATGCAACCACATGAAATTTTGGATGCGTTTGTTGTCCATAACCTTCACCCAGCTTCCATTCTGTTTGCGTCCATTCATAAGACTTGGTAGTGGACACGACTTTAGCTAAATCTAATCCTGCTAAACCAGAAAATTCGCGTGCATGTTTCAATGCTTGTTCAGGCGTGGCATCAGCACCGGCAACAATTGCGCCACTCTGCGCACCTTTTTCACGCAACAAACGTGTGAGCTTACGCGTATCAATACCAGCGATAGCAACAATATTTTCTGCTTTCAAATAATCAGGTAAAGATTGTGTTGCGCGAAAATTTGATACTTGCAAAGGCAGATCACGAATAATCAAACCTGCAGCATGTACTTTGCTTGATTCCACATCTTCTGGATTGACACCCGTATTACCGATGTGGGGATAAGTGAGTGTGACGATCTGACGGCTATAACTTGGATCAGTCAAAATTTCTTGATAGCCCGTCATCGCCGTATTGAAAACGACTTCGCCACTGGTATGACCGGTAGCGCCTATAGAAAAACCGGAAAAAATAGAACCATCTGCGAGGGCGAGAATGGCCGGCACTGTGTGAGCCGAAGAGAATGGCGACAAAGGTAACTCCTGTTGTTACCTGCCGCTACATGGTGCCTGCGCGATTTAATTGCTGTTCTGACATCAGAACAAGTTAAATTACATCGCAACGGAACGAAAAAGGATAGTGAATAAGCGGGCGGCAGGTTAAATTAGCTAAACCTGACGATTATAGCTCGAAGGCACACCTACGGGCAACCTGCCACCTCATCACACTTACTCACTCTTCACGTTATTCATGAAAATAACGAGAGTAAAAATAATTATTTTGATAATATTTTTTTACAGACCCAAAGCAGCAATGCCTGCTTTAGCAATTTGTGCATCTTCACTCGATTTCACACCTGAAACACCAACAGCACCTACGCACTGACCATTCACCATAATGGGAACGCCACCTTCGAGCATGCCTTCTATTGTTGGCGCTGATAAGAATGAATAACGACCGTTATTAATAATATCTTCATAAATCTTTGTCTCACGTGTGCCCATAGCTGCAGTACGTGCCTTAGCAGGAGCGATATGTGAAGAAACAGGCGCTGCACCATCCAAACGCTGCAACCACAATAAATGACCACCATCATCCGCAACTGCGATCGTGACAGCCCATTTATTAGCGAGCGCTTCTGCCTCAGCAGCAGCAACAATTTTTTTAACATCCGCGAGGGAGAGAACTGGCTTGGTTTGCATAACAACTCCTTTTAGAAAGGCGCGATTGTACGCGAAGATTTTTACAAACATTTGAATGAAGCGTGCGCATGAAAAAAATTCAAGCGATGACTATAAAACAATGGCAAGACAACAATATCAATCATAAAAATACAGCGTGAAGATCGAAATTTTGACAACCCCGCCTTCATCGCTTACATTCCAGCAGTCCCCATCACCATAAGGTGACGCTATTGATAACATTTGTAAAACGTTTACATCGCATTACCATTCCTACGCTGACTGCAATGATTCTGTTGGCATCAACTTCAATTCCAGAATCCGCTTATGCAGATGAAGAACAAGTCACGACGACGACGACCGATGCGCCATTGAGTTTTGTAGACCGCACATCCCACATGGCAATCGAAGCGCTATCCTTAATTGGCATTCATTACAAACGTGGCGGTAATTCACCTGAACATGGCTTAGATTGCAGTGGCTTAGTACGTTATGTATTTAGAGAATCGGGCGGCAAAGACCTGCCTCGCACTTCGGCTGAAATTAGTAAAGTTGGAGAACGCGTAGAGAAAGAAGATTTACAACCCGGCGATCTCGTGTTTTTCAAAACGCTTAAACACGCCTTCTCTCATGTAGGGATTTACCTCGGCGACAATAAATTTGTGCATGCACCTGCAGCTGGCGGCAAAGTACGTGTAGAAAGTATGGATTTACAGTACTGGAAAAAACGTTTTAATGGTGGACGCAGGATAGAAGAAAATAACGAGCAACAAAATAAATAAAAATTACTTATCGCGATTCGCTCTAACCAACATCCAAATTAAAAACACAGTCAAACTGGCGACCAATCCCACCACCATCCAAAACCCTTCTGCATCATCTGCAAACGGTATACCACCCACATTCATACCAAATAAACCGGCAATGATATTAATCGGCAATGCCAATACGGTGACGATGGTTAAGATGTAAAGACTGCGACTATTTTTTTCATTAATCATCGCTGCTATTTCTTCTTGCAATAATTTAATTCGCTCTTGCAACGAAGCCATGTCCACCAACACTGCAGAGAACTCCTCACTCGATTGACGTAAATCTTGTATATCAGCTTCTTTCATCCATGAGGTGGGGCGCTGCAATAAACGAAACAAGGCTGCAGGTTCAGGTGCCATGAGTCTTTGCAAACGCACCAACACACGTCGTAAATTACCTAAATTCTCACGTTTATAATGTAAACGCCCTGCGAGTAAATCATCTTCTATCAAATCAACTTTGGATACAGCATCACGCACGATACCGATTAATACATCCGCTTGATCACGTAATAAATGCGTTAACAACTCTACCGGCGTTTGAATTAATGCACCATGTTGCACAGACTGCCGCAATCTATCCACAGACTTTAATGGTTTTTTTCTTGCGCTAATAATTAAATGTGGTGAGACATGCAACCACAGCGTAGAAATATCAGAGGGATCAAATGCAAAACCATGTAAGACATCATTCACCACAGCTATTAAAGCATCATCCGCTAATTCAATTCGGGTAGAACGTGAACCTTGATGTAAGGCCTCATAAAACTCTGGTGGCAGAGCTGTATGCGCATGCAACCATTTCTCAGTCGATGCCTGACTCAAATTGAAATGCAACCATAGAAAACCTTCAAAATGTTCCGCCTGCGCTTCTTGTGTAATTTGCTCGAGGATAGCAGTTGGCACCACCTCACCTTGGTGCGCTTGATTAAAACGATAAGCCCATACCAGACCACTACGATCTTGAGCATAAGGAGAAAGAGATGGTGTAGTCATAAGCTATAAAAAAACGCCCCCGAGGGGGCGTTTAAACAAAACATTCAACAAAATCTCGGATATTAGAAGTTGAATTGTGAGCGAAGAGAAATCATTTGTGAATTGTCAGTTGCTTTATTTGTACCAACTCCACTACCTACGTCAACTGGAAAGAATTTGTTACCAAACTTAGTATAAGAATAGTTCAACATAATTCTTGCATTAGGATTTAAGATCCAGTTAGTACCAAGTGTGTAAGTTGTTGCAATCGGACTGCCACCTAACTGGTAACAAGTGTTACCAGCTGAAGTGAGCGTACCGTTACACAAATGTTTACCCTTAGTACCTGACTCTTCATCTGCAGCGGTTTGTGTAGCTGTATCGTAAGATGCACCAAAATCACTTGCATCGTATCTTGAAACTCTACCAGTTAACTGCCAAGCTCCTTTTCCGGTACCGCCACTAAAATTGAAATTGGAATTAGGTTTAATACCGCCAAATACGCCACCTTTATAGGTATCCTTCCATTCCTCGCCAGTCAAGTTATAGACCATGGACAAGTATTGTACTTTTGCATGTCCAGAAGAAGTAGTGTCATATTCTGCTGTGGTTGCTGAAGTTCTTGCATGAGAATTAGCTGTCAACTTCGCATCCGCATACTCGTATTGAATTTTTAATGGACCTGTTGCAACACCTAATTCAAAAGCCGCCATTAACTTATCAACTGTAGCGACCTGTGAAGCTGGAAGGCTAAAGCCTAGTTGCGACTTACATAAATCTGCCACTGCTGAGGCAGCACCTCCTGGATTTGCTCCATCGCAAGTACCATAAATACGATTACGGTAAACGTTGTTGAGGCCTAAATTTTCATCTCTAAAGGCAATAAAAGCACCTTTAGTTTCAAAGTTCCCACCACCTTGACTAGATGTTGTAGGAACAACTTCTTGTTTACCTGTCATACCAGCAACACCAACGTGAACAACGGTGCTAGAACTGGAAGAAATTAAATTAGCCAAATTGGTTGTTACACGACCGCCAAACTGAGGAGCGATTCCAGATGTATTGCTCAATGGATCAAAACCAGCCTGCCATCCAGACACAGCATAGTTAATACCTGATTTCTCACCATGAATCATCATCCCGTTTTGCTTACCTGGAGCTAACTGGTCTAAATAGGAGCGTTCCATGAAATCGATATTATTTGAACTTGTCAAAGTTTCCATGGCCAAAGGCTGTTTCATGCGACCAACTTTAACTTGTAATTCAGGAGATGCTGCATAATTAATCCAAGCAGTATCGATTGTTGAAGTTGCAGTTGTACTACCATCTTTTGCAGTTGCACCAGTCAAGTTGGTAATCAACTCGTAGTTCATGTCTTTAGCAAAAACACCGGTTACACCCAAACGAGCACGTCGCACGGTGAAACGATCTGCCATTGAGCCACCATCACGATCTGCCAAACTTCCCCAACCATCACTAGCCTTACGTGCATCAAAATGTAAACGACCAGTCAAGTTGATTGAGTTCGCGCCATCAGCTGACTCGAAACCAAAACCATTGGACTTAACAAAACCACTCTTAGCCGATTTTTCTGCAGCTTTATTTAACTTAGCCACATCATCGCTCAAACGCTTTTCTTTAAACGCTTGATCTTCAGCTGCGTCTTTTGCAGCTTGGATATTTTGGTCGTATTCTTGTTGAGTGATCACGCCTTTTTTCAAGAGCAGATCCATCAGTGCTTTCATGTCACCGCCAGCTGCGAAGCTAGGAGCAGACATAGTTGCGCATACTGCTGCAACAGCGACTGCAATTCGCTTTACAGTCAAGGTGCGGGTTGGTGAATTTTTCATTCCGGTTTTCTCCGATAGGACATTTAATGACAAACAAGATTCAGTTCGCAAAGTGCGAGCTGACCCACTTCTTACTGGGATGCAATTATTGGCATCTAATTTTTCAATTTGATGACAAGCAGCATTTGATTGGTTAATAATGGAGTCTGTCGAAAAAAAACAACATATCCGTTGTGCTAAAGTTGAAGCGTTGTCATCAAGCTGTCATATAGCCTCTCTAGCGTTTCGGTTTTGAAAACAGTGTCACTTGAAAGATCTTTGAATCATGCTGGCTGCAGTCGATCTTGGTTCCAACAGCTTCCGTCTACACATCGCGACGCATGACAGTCAGGGCATACGCATATTAAAAACAGCGCGTGAGCCGATACGCTTAGGTGCTGGCCTAGACGCCGAAGGCAATCTCACGCCGCAAGCCATACAAACTGCGCTTGCTTGCCTTGCTCGTTTTGGTGAAATTTTGAAAACCACGCCCGTGCGTGGAGTACGTGTAGTGGCAACAAACACGATACGAATTGCGCGTAATAGCCGTAAATTTTTGCCTATGGCTGAAAAAGCGATTGGCTATCCTATAGAAATCATCTCGGGCGAAGAAGAAGGCCGTTTGATTTATATGGGTGTGGCTGCCCATCTGGATAAAGAGAGTGAACGGCGCTTGGTAGTGGACATAGGTGGTGGCTCCACTGAAATCGCACTCGGACATGGTGCCAACATCGAACGTGTGGAGTCTTTTAGCATAGGCACTGTGCGTATCTGCTCTAGTTTTTTTGGGAATGACCGCATTAATCAAGAATCCTTTGATGCTGCTGTGCTTTCAGCACGCGGTCAGTTTGAAGACGGTATGGCAGGGTTTCATCCGGATTATTGGCAAGTCGCTTATGGTTCCTCCGGTACGATGCGCACGCTTTCTGAAATCATAGAAAAAAATGATTTGGGTGATGGCAGATTATCTTCTAAAAGTTTAAAAGCTTTACGTGATCGCCTCATAGAATTTGGCAGAGTCAGTCGTATTGATTTAAATGGTATGCGTCCAGAACGTATCCCCGTGATTTTAGGTGGCTTACCTATTTTATTAGGCTTGTTTGAAGAACTAGGTATTCGCAGTTTAGAAAGAGTCGATGCCGGTTTGCGTATGGGTGTGCTGTGGGATTTACACATGCGCGCTAGCCAAAAAGATAGACGCAATCAATCTATTAAAGAATTCATGCGTCGTTTTGGTGTGGATGAAACTCGCGCGAATAAAGCCGCCGCGAATAGTTTAGCTTTATTCACGCAGCTTAAATTCGAGAACGAACAATTAGATAAATTACTCGAATGGAGTGCACGTTTACATGAAAT
>CANGLD010000060.1 GCA_947454475.1 Oxalobacteraceae bacterium | reverse complement strand
TTGATGATGAAATAAGGTTGGTGCTGTCAATGGAAAAACATACGCAAAGAATCTAATAAGCGACCAAACACACTAGCTGAATTGACTTGCTCTAATGCTTGCAAAGGTAATTCTACGAGCACTTTGCCTTCACCCATAATTTTAAGTGTGCCTACACGACTATATTGTGCGATGGGGGCAATCAAAGGGTCAGGCCGTTCAATGACGGGTTTAATCTTAGAGAGCGTGCCACGTGGCAGCGAAACATAAACATCATAATTGAAGCCCAACGGAACGGTGGCTTGTGAGCCCTTCCACACAGAGGGGCTAAGTATGGTTTGATTCTTAGGATACAGCTTAACCATATCAAAATTTAAAAATCCCCAATTCAATAATTTTTGACTTTCTTGTGTTCTAGCGAGATCAGAATCTGCGCCTATCACAACGGATAACAAACGACGATTGCTATCACCATTTGGTCTAATAGCGGAAGCGATTAAAGAATAACCGGCAGTATTCGTTTGTCCAGTTTTCATCCCATCGACCGTTGTATCTAACCAGAGTAAGCGATTCCGATTTGACTGACTAATTTTGTTGTAGCTGAAATTTTTTGTTGAAAAAATTTTGTAATGATCAGGAAATTCATTAATCAGCTGTAGTGCAAGTACTGATAAATCGCGTGCAGTTGAATAATGTTGTGAGTCAGTTTGTCCGTGAGAATTAACAAAATGAGTTGCAGTGAGCCCTAAGCGTGCTGCAGTTCGATTCATACGTTCAACAAAGGCAGGTTCACTTTTATCTACCGCTTCAGCCAAAGCGATAGCAGCATCATTGGCTGATTGCACAATTAAACCTAACAATAAATCTTCTACGGTGACAGATAAAGCAGGATCAATAAACATTTTTGCTGCTTCAGGCTGTACTTTCCAAATGCTAGGCGATACTTTGATTTCCTGACTTAGATTAAGTTTGCCTTCTTTTATAGCTTCAAATACTAAATATGCTGTCATGAGCTTAGTTAGTGAAGCAGGTTCTATACGTAAATGCGGTTCGCGTGAGGCCAGTGTTTGATGGCTAGCGACATCAAATAAAATCCAAGAGCGTGCTGCAATAGTGGGTGGTGCGAGTGCTAATGCCGATGTTGATATCAGCATCAGTAGTGCGAGACAAGTTGCGAGCAAGTTCTTCATATGTGGCGTGGAAGCTCAGATAATCATTATCATCGTATGCGCGATAAGTAGAGTTAGGCCAAATTTGGTGATGGGAATATTCAAGCGATTTATCTGTGCCACATTTGCATAATGAGCTGTTTAATATGGTGTAGCTTACGATGAAAAAAATGATCTGCACCTGGAATAACAATAACAGGAATGTCGAGCGGCCTAGCCCAGTCTAATACATCGCTGACAGGTATCGTATCGTCTTCTTCACCATGAATTAAAATGGTGTTAGCTGGCACTTCGGGCAGTTGCCATTTGCCCGCTGCGGTTCCTATGAGTGCAAGTCGTTCAGCAGGAATGTCTTGTGCAATGAGACGTTGTTGTAATTGCGATTGCACGAAAGTGCCAAATGAAAATCCAGCAAGCGCCACTGGCAAGTGTGGATACTGCTGTGACATATGAGCATGTAAGAGCGCCATATCATCTGTTTCACCCAGACCTGCATCATGTACGCCTGCAGAAGCACCAACACCACGAAAATTCATGCGTACACTGACATAGCCAATAGCAGTGAATGCACGCGCTAGCGTTTGCGTGACTTTATTATCCATAGTGCCGCCATACAATGGATGGGGATGCGCAATTAAAGCAATTCCACGCGGCTCGCTATCAGGTGGTAAATCCAGCTTGCATTCTAGTTGCCCTGCTGCGCCTGAAATAAAAAATTCTTGTGTTTGTGCGTTCATAAAAATTGAAGTAGCAAAGCTAAGCAGGCATTAAATTTTTAATCGTTCTACTGGTTTGCCGGCTATGAGGTGCGAGTCAACAATCTCATCGATATCTTCTTCATCGATATAGGTATACCAAATCCCTTCCGGATATACCACTAGCACAGGCCCTTCTTCACAACGATCTAGGCAGCCTGCTTTATTAATGCGAATTTTTCCTGGTCCGTTCATGTCTAAAGTTTTTAGACGTTTTTTTGCATATTCTTGTAAATGCTTTGCGTTGCGATCAGCACAACACGCACGTCCGTCGTCGCGTTCATTCGTACAGAAAAAAACATGATGCTGAAAATAAGGCTGATCTTTCATGCGTACTCCGCAGTTGTCGTTAATTGAATTAACAAATAAACGTTAATGAGTTTGATGGATTTTATGACTAAGAAACCAGATAGCTAGGCCAGGCCAAATTAAAGAAAGAAATTGCGCTGCACCGTTAAAATTTAAAAATCGTCCTTGTGCCCAATCTTGTAATGTCGATTGAAAATAAGGATTAGCCGGCGCAAGATTCACCACGCAGAGCGAAATCAGTATCGCAAGAATAGCAACGCGGCGTTGCGCAGTCGGTGGTGCCATAGAAAGTCCCGCTAACATAATCGCGCCGATTAATAAGCCGCCAGCAGCACTAGGGGTAAGCCAGCTCAATGCATTATCAGGTGCAAATAAAATTGCATTGGCCATCGCTTTAATGACTAGGGCGGAGACAAGTAATGCAAAAGCTAACAAATATTTTGGCGCGCTTTCGCGTATCTGACATAACAATGCGAGCACAGCTCCTGTCATACAACAGGCTGTGATGATGACTTCTGCCATAAGATATTGTTCAACAGTGACGCTATATTCATTCCACAATAACTGACTTAAATCTATAGGCGTTCCCGCAGCCGAAGATAACCAACCCGAGATTATCGGTAGTAATTGACCATGCCCAAATAAATAACCTTGCGGATAAATTTGCGCCAGTGGCCATAAGCCAATAACGATTAAGCCACTGCTCGCTTGATCAGAAAACCATTCATGTCTTAAAGAGCGTAAGCGACTATGTTCGAGTAATTGCGTGCGCAAAAATTCGCCACATAGGCTACCTAGGAAAACGCCTATGGAATTGGTGAGTAGATCAAGATTGCTCGGCACGCGTGACGGCAAATAAGTCTGTACTGCTTCCATCAGCATTGCCAACAAGATGCCAGCCACAGTAGACAATGCGATGGCTTTCAATCCGCGCAAAAAAGGATAGAGCGCTAAAACAGATAAAGCGCCTAAAGGGATATAACCCAGAATATTGACGATGAGGTCAAACCAGGTCCAGTAGCGCGGCATGGCATCGCTCAAATAAGCCCAAGGCACCATCCCATTGTCACGCCATCCGGAAAGGGGATACCAGCTGGCATAGACCACGAGTAGCGTGATCATCAGCAGGGCTATACGCGCAAAAACTGAGGCCTTGCCTAATTTTGCGAGGTCTGGAGCGGGTATGTTGGGGGTTGAAATAGCAGAATCCGACATAGTTCGCAGTTTACGGGAGTTTATGGGAGAGAGTGCCAGCCCGACTTTCAAATTTTTCCCGTCCAGCCCCACCACGCTATGTTTCCCATGCTGCGGGGCATACCGATACAATGCAGCCCATGCATTTCCCACTTCTATCCGCCGACATTTTGCGTCACTCACAAGCCAATTCTTATGGGCTGGAGGTTGAGGTTGTACAAAATACAGGGTCGACCAATGCGGATTTGCGGGCAAACATAGCTAACTTATCTAGGCCACGATTGTTGGTTGCAGAAAATCAAACGGCAGGCCGAGGTCGTGCTGGCAGATCTTGGCAAGCTGAGTCAGGGTCGAGTTTGTGTTTTTCTCTAGCTTGGAAATTTCAGGGCGAGTTGAGTATGTTGTCTGGCCTTTCACTGGCAGTTGGCGTGTCTCTAGTTCAAACCTTGAGACAACAGGGTTATTCAGTTGATTTGAAATGGCCGAATGATTTATTGAAAGACGGACTCAAGCTGGGTGGTGTATTAATTGAAAGTGCGCTAGACCGAACACAAAATAAGAATAATCAACAGCATGCCGTATGGGCCATCATAGGAGTCGGTTTAAATACACAGTTGAGCGATAGCTTGCGTGCAAACGTAGAACATGAGATTGCAGCCCTCTCATCACAGCCCATAGATAGAAATTTTTTATGCGCAAAATTAGTCGATGGATTAGCGTTAAATTTAAAAGATTTCGAACACAATGGATTGAAAAATTTTATTCAACCGTGGCAGCAATATCATGCGTATGCCAATCAAGTAGTGAGAATCATAGAACAAGGTCGCGTTTTACATGAGGGTATAGCCAGTGGCATAGATAGCGATGGTTGTTTACTTTTACAATCACTACAGTCATCAGAACATGTCACAGCGATTACTGTTGGTGATGTCTCACTCAGACCTGTTGTAATAGAGATGAATCATGTTGCTACTGATTGACGCCGGCAATACTAGAATTAAGTGGGCGATCTGGGACGCAAGTCGTAAGCCCGGTGACTGGGATGATGTTCAATCTGAACCGCATGATCAAGTAGGCGTGCTTGCAGAGCGTTGGAAAAATAAACCCATATCACATTGTTTACTGTCGAATGTGGCGGGTGCAGACATGCTCGTGAAGTTAACTGAGCAAGTCACTGCTTTGAATATTCATTCATCACAGATAACAATGTTACATGCTCAAGCACAGCATGCGGATATAAAAAATCATTATCGCCATCCTCAACAGTTGGGCTCAGATAGATTTGCTTCTTTAATCGCAGCACATTATCTATTTCCACATGAACCTATATTAGTCGTGACATGCGGAACAGCGACAACAGTGGATGCAATTGACGCAGAAGGAAATTTTAACGGTGGCATGATATTGCCAGGGCTAGGTACGATGGCACAATCGCTAGCAGTTAACACAGCCCGCCTACCAGAAGTGAGTCATGTGAATTTTAAAGCTGTGTTCGCAGACAATACGCAAGACGCTATTATTAGTGGATGCATCAATGCGCAAATTGGTGCTGTCATGCGCGCATTAGAGCATTTACATCATCCAGAAGCGCGCTGTATTTTTTCGGGTGGCGCAGCACAATATATTGCGCCTTTCATGCCCCGCGCTTGTCAGCAAATTGAGAATTTAGTGTTAATCGGTCTAGCAGTTAGTTACTTAGCGGAGCCTGCAGCATGAGCAGACTATTTTTTATTGTTTTGTTGGTTGCTAATCTTATCGTACTGATTTTATATTTGCTCGGACTAACACCATGGAATCATGATGAACATGAGCCTGCAAGATTAAAGCAGCAAGTAAACTCTGAGCGCATACGTGTCTTAACAGAGCAAGAACAAGCGGCGCAATCTGCGGCTACTAAAAATAGTAGCATCATTAAATGTCTGCAAGCAGGTACCTTTAATAAACAAAGTACAGCAGCATTTGAAAGCCGATTAGCAAGACTGGAATTAACTGATTTACCTAAAAAATTAATGGTGAGTGAAGAAGGTACGTTCATGGTTTTTTTGCCGCCATTAAAAAAAGGACAGGCAGCCACACAAAAACGTATGGATGAATTACGTAAATTTGGTTTTGTGGATTTACATTTTATTCAAGACCAATCTGCACGTCGTGGTGGTATTTCACTCGGCGTTTTTAGAAAGCTCGAGCTTGCACAGCAGCAGTTAGAACATGCTCAGCGAGTTGGCGCCACAGATGCACGTATAGAAAACTATACGATGACGGTAACCCGCACTGCGTATCAATTGCGTGGTTTATCTAGTAAAGCTAGGCCACAATTAGACGCCATACTTAGTGAATTTCCCGGCGTGGAAATTAGCGAATGTCAGCCTTGAATATCGCTTAAGCAGATTCTTGATTTGACTTAGCAATCAGCTCAGTTAGGCAATCTGGACAATAACAAGTCAGCGACTCACTAGCGAGCAGAGAAGCGGGTAAAGCGGGCAAGTGAGCGCACCAACAAGGCGCATTCGACGCTGCATCCTGCATGCCGCAGTCAAATGATTTACCGCACCGCTCACAAAGACTCATGCTAGGCCCTAGGTTGAATTGCGTAGAGTAGAGTATTTCACTTAAATTCAGACAGAGAAAGCAGTCGGATTGCAGTCCATTTCGCTGTAAAATCGCACTTGTTTTTGCGCAGCTTGTCGCACCATGATGCTCGTTTCGCCTCAACCCTAAGAATTTTTTCGGATTGCTCATGACTGATTTGTCCCACGCTTCTATCCCGCCTCAAATCAAAGCTGAAATTCTGGCAGAAGCGCTGCCTTATATACGTAAATTCCACGGTAAAACCATTGTCGTGAAATACGGCGGCAATGCGATGACGGAAGAGCGGCTTAAACATGGTTTTGCGCGTGATGTCATCTTACTCAAACTGGTGGGCATGAATCCAGTGGTGGTGCATGGTGGCGGTCCACAAATTGATAGCGCACTGAAAAAAATCGGTAAAGAAGGCAGCTTTGTTCAAGGTATGCGCATTACTGATGAAGAGACCATGGAAGTGGTGGAATGGGTGTTAGGCGGCGAAGTGCAGCAAGATATCGTGATGCTGATTAATCACTACGGTGGTCAGGCAGTCGGTTTAACTGGTAAAGATGGTGGCCTAATTCGTGCGCGCAAAATGCAAATGCCCGATAAAACTAAACCAGGCGAGTTTCTCGACATAGGCTTTGTGGGTGAGATTGAAGCGATTAATCCCGCCGTCGTTAAAGCATTACAAGACGATGCATTTATTCCCATTATTTCGCCTATAGGTTTTGGCGATGACGGACAGGCTTACAACATTAATGCTGATTTAGTGGCAGGTAAGATTGCAGAAATTTTGCGTGCTGAAAAACTCATTATGATGACGAACATACCAGGCGTGTTAGATAAAAATGGCACATTACTGACAGATTTGTCTGCACGTGAAATTGATGAAATGTTTGAAGATGGCACTATCTCAGGCGGTATGTTGCCCAAGATTTCTTCCGCATTAGATGCAGCAAAATCTGGCGTTAATACGGTCCATATCATAGATGGTCGGATTGAACATTCATTGTTACTCGAAGTGCTGACTGAACAAGCCTTCGGTACCATGATACGTTCGCATTAAATACAGCAAATTTTTATGCGTATAAGTGGGTCGCGTTCACATCGACCGCTGATCTGGCTGTTTGATTTAGACAATACCTTGCATGATGCATCGTTTGCTATTTTCCCAGCTATCAATGCCAACATGAATGCGCTGATAGCGCGCGTGTTAGAAGCGGAAAGTAAACCAGCGCATGCAGACGCAGTAAATGATATTCGCGTTACATATTGGCAGCGCTATGGTGCAACTTTATTGGGCATGATGCGGCATCATGCAGTAAAGTCGGCAGATTTTTTACATGAAGCGCATCAGTTCACTGATCTTGCTGGCATGATTAGATCTGAGCGTGGCGTCGCTAAAATTCTTGAACGCCTACAGGGTAAGAAAATATTATTAACCAATGCGCCTGCAGCTTATTCTCATGCAGTCATGCAGCATCTACGTTTACAAAAACATTTCAGCTCACATTTATCTATAGAATCCATGTGGGTGCATAGAGAATTAAGGCCTAAGCCGTCACGTATCTTATTAAGAAAATTATTGGCTAAGCATGGTTGGCAAGCACAAGACTGCGTATTGATAGAAGATACAGTGCAAAACTTGAAGGCGGCAAAATCATTAGGCATGCAGACAGTTTGGTGTACACGTTATTTAGGCCGTCACAGCGCAATACCAGATTATGTTGATGTCAAAGTCAATTCGCTTAGCCAACTACCTAAACAGCAATATAGACTACGCACAAAGATTTGATTAATTAATGCATAATTCATATGAATAGATGTGAATAGAATTTATATCAATGACAAAACCTGGTGAACGCAAGTTACAGATACTGCAGACTTTAGCAGTCATGCTGGAAAATCCTAAGGCAGAAAAAATCACGACTGCTGCACTCGCTGCGCGGCTTGATGTATCTGAAGCTGCGCTATATCGTCATTTTGCAAGTAAAGCGCAAATGTATGAAGGCTTAATTGATTTCATTGAATCGTCTGTATTTAGCTTGATTAATCAAATCAACCAAAAACAAGAAAGTGGCTTATTACAAGCACGTACTATCGTTAGAATGTTATTAGATTTTTCTGAAGAAAATCCAGGTATGACGCGTGTTCTTATTGGTGATGTATTGGTAAATGAAGATGAGCGCCTACAGCAACGCATGAATCAGTTTTTTGACAAAGTAGAAATGGCATTGCGTCAGGCTTGGAAGTTGGCTGCAACGCAAGCCATAGTGCGCGAGACAGAAGCGAGTTCGCGCGCTAGCTTAATGATGTGTTTTGTAATGGGGCGTTGGTTACGTTTTGTTAAAAGCAGTTTTCAACAACGACCAACTGATGGAGCAGCAGAGCAAATCGCGTTATTGCTAGGTTAAGAACTGATTGTTTATCCACACACTGCGCAATGCGGATTGTGTGTAGTCTTAATGCTAGTCCATTCCATAGTACGTGCATCTAGCATGAGTAAGCGTTGAGCTAGCGATGTGCCTACACCCATTAATAACTTCAATGCTTCAGCAGCTTGTATTGTTCCTATAATGCCGACCAAGGGTGCAAACACACCCATTACTGAGCATTGTACTTCTTCGAATTGCTGATCCGGCGGAAATAAACAGGCATAACAAGGCGCACCAGTCTGCCTCGTATCAAATACAGCGACCTGTCCATCCATGCGAATCGCAGCGCCAGAAACGAGCGGGACTCGCGCAGCCACACATGCACGATTAATTGCATGACGCGTTTTAAAATTATCTGTGCAATCTAGTACGACATCCGCGCCACTCACTAAAGTTTTTAATTCTTCTTCATTAGCACGCGCAACCAGTGCAATAACTTCTATCGTAGGATTGATATCATGCAAAGTGCGTTTGCCTGATTCGGCTTTTGGTTGACCAACTCTTGCGGTGCTGTGCAGAATTTGTCTTTGCAGATTTGTTAGATCAACTTCATCGTTATCAACCAGTGTAATTTTTCCTACACCTGCTGATGCCAAATAGAGAGCGACTGGTGAGCCTAATCCGCCTGCGCCAATAATCACAGCATGCGCAGCAAGTAATTTCTCTTGCCCTTCTATGCCTATCTCGTCGAGAAGAATGTGGCGCGAATAACGAAGTAGTTGTTGGTCATTCATGAGCAGAGAAAGATGAATACTGCCTGCTTAAGTGGAAACGCACACACGGCGTGCAATGAAGCGGAGAAGAATATGGTTTAGCTAAAGTACTGCATTAGGTCTGACGGCTAGACAGACCCAATGCAGTGATCAAACATTATTTTTTATCGTTAGCTTCAGGGCTATTGATAGTGGATTCTTTTTTATTTTCTATTTTTGCAGACTTAGACAATTGCACAGGTTGTCCTTTGAGATGATTCAAAGCTTGCGCTAACTGAAAATCTTCTTTGCTACCAAATTCCAAAGGCTTACGTTTTTTCTCTAAAGCAGATAAACGTTTTTGCTCTTCTAATTCATCAACGACATTGGATGCGTTAGCTTCCTTGTCTTTGTCATTGGTTAAATGCTTTTGCAAATCTGCTTCACGTAAACGCAATCCATTCATGCCATCACCATCGGCATATTCATCCACGATCAAATCGGGAACGATGCCGCGAGCCTGAATTGAACGGCCGTTCGGTGTGTAATAACGTGCTGTTGTGAGTTTGACCGCAGTATCTGCAGAGATTTGACGTATGGTTTGCACAGAACCTTTACCAAAAGTTTGTGTGCCCATCACAGTCGCACGCTTATAGTCTTGCAATGCACCTGCAACGATTTCAGAAGCAGAGGCAGAACCCGAATTGACTAACACCACCATCTTCACTTTTTTCACAGCTTCAGGCAGACGTGCTAAAGGATCATTATTCACACGAGTCGCATAAAAATCACGACGTGCTAAATAAGTAGCTTTGGAATCAGCAATCTGACCATTCGTAGACACCACAGGTACGTCTTTCGGTAAGAAAGCGGCTGATACACCTATCGCACCTGGCAACACCCCACCTGGATCATTACGCAAATCGAGAATCAAACCTTTCATGTTTGGATCTTGAGCATACAAGGCGCTGATTTTCTTGGCCATGTCTTCGACTGTAGGCTCTTGAAACTGTGAAACGCGGACCCAACCGTAACCTGGCTCGACGATCTTAGATTTCACACTTTGCACACGAATTTCCTGGCGCGTGATGGTAATTAAGAGCGGTTTATCTTCTTCTTTACGGGCGACAGTGAGCGTGATCTTCGTATTTGGTTCGCCGCGCATACGTTTAACGGCGTCATCTAAGGTCATACCTTTGACTGGCGTACTGTCTAAACGCGTGATTAAGTCGCCTGGTTTCAGTCCTGCTTTATAAGCCGGCGAATCCTCTATCGGAGCGATGACTTTGACATAGCCGTCTTCCATGCCGACTTCTATGCCTAAACCAACGAATTTACCTTGGGTACTTTCGCGTAGTTCTTTAAATGCTTTTTTATCAAGATAAGCAGAATGCGGGTCGAGAGAGGCAACCATGCCCGAAATAGCTTCGGTGAGCAGCTTTTTATCTTCGACTGGCTCGACATAATCGGACTTGATCAGTCCAAACACATCGGCTAGTTGTCGCAATTCCTCTATAGGCAAAGGTGAACTGGCATTTTTCTGCGCCAGCGCATCGAATTGCATGGAGCCTGTGATACCCGCTATGAGGCCTAAGCCTATCAATCCTACATTTTTTAATCTGCTACCCATGGCTCACCTGTTTATCCAAACTAGCGGATCAATCGCCCGCCCTTGATGTCTCATCTCAAAGTATAAACCCGAATGCTCATTACCGCCGCTATTACCCGCAGCGGCGACGACTTCTCCTAGTTTGACCTTGTCGCCCGGTCGTTTTAACAAGGACTGATTGTTACCGTAAATCGTCATATATTGACTACCATGGTCAATAATTAAGAGATTGCCAAAGCCGCGCATCCAATCTGCAAAGATCACCACACCATCAGCAGCAGCTTTCACATCTGTTCCTTCCCCCGCTTTGATAAACAGCCCTTTCCAGCTAGGACCATCATTACGTTTAGACCCAAAACTGGCAACCAACTCGCCTTTAACTGGCATGCGTAACTTGCCACGTAACTTAGCAAAGTCATTGTTGGCACTTAAATCAGTTGGAACATCATCCTCGTTATCAGCGACAGTCGTAGGTTTGGATTTATTGTTATTGCTTGCTTCTTTATCAGTATTTTTAGAGGCAGATTTTTCGACGGATTTTTCAGCCGGTCGTTCACGTGAGGCAGTGACTTCTTTGGATTGTTTTGCACGTTTCTTTGCTAACGCTGCAGCTTCATCCGCTTTTCTTTGTTGCGCAATTAAGTTGGTCAATCGATCAACTAATGAAGCCAGTCTTTCTTCATCTTTAGCGAGATTACCTGCTTCCTTACGTTGATTTTGTAATTTACTGGAGAGTTGAGTCACCAAGCTCTTACGATTATTTTTTTCTTTTTCAAGTAAAGCTTTTTGTTCACGTTGTTCTTGTGCGATTTCTTCTAGTGCAGCACGCGCTTCTTCTGCTTTCGTTTTATTTTCTTCTACTGCACGCAAATTATTATCAAGCTCAGTGATGACTTTACTTTGCGCAAGCGAGATATAACCTAAATAACGTAACTCACGACCAATTTGATTCGGGTTTTCACCCGACAGCATGAGTTTGAGATGATCTTG
>CANGLD010000059.1 GCA_947454475.1 Oxalobacteraceae bacterium | reverse complement strand
TGTTGCATGATTCTATGATGACGCGTCCTAACACCATCGTAGTACCAGGTGGAAAAATGGGATTGGCGATGCAATTAATTTTCACGCCCATGATCTTGCGCTTGATAGATAAAAAACGACGCGCCTAATAAGAGAAACGCCGTTTGTATATAAGCGGCGGTTTTTACTCCTCATACAACGCTGATGCGATTTAGCGTGAATGACATCACGAATTCAGAAAGCTCAACATGGAAACAGCACAAGCATCTCAACGTGAACTCGCCAACGCGATTCGTTTTTTAGCGATTGATGCAGTTAATCAAGCTAAGTCTGGTCATCCTGGTGCTCCTATGGGCATGGCGGATATCGCTGAAGTGTTATGGCGTGGACATCTCAAACACAATCCTACTAATCCCAATTGGTCTGATCGCGATCGTTTCGTGTTATCGAATGGTCACGGCTCCATGTTGTTATATGCGCTATTACATTTAAGTGGTTATGAATTAACCATTGATGATTTAAAAAATTTCCGTCAGTTGCACAGTAAAACTCCTGGTCATCCTGAAGTTGATATCACACCTGGAGTAGAAACGACAACTGGTCCACTTGGACAAGGTTTAGCAAACGCTGTTGGATTTGCCTTAGCAGAAAAAATTCTTGCACAGCGATTTAATCGAGCAGGTCATCACATCGTAGATCACCGTACCTGGGTGTTCTTGGGCGATGGTTGTCTAATGGAAGGGATTAGTCATGAAGCCTGTTCCTTAGCGGGCGTATGGGGCTTAGAGAAGTTGGTGTGCTTTTATGATGACAATGGCATATCGATTGATGGCCATGTAGAAGGTTGGTTTCGTGATGACACTGCAGCACGTTTTCGTGCCTATGGCTGGAATGTGATTGGCCCCATAGATGGACATGATGCTGCAGCTATCGCCAAAGCGACTGAACAGGCTAAGCAATCGAATGGCAAGCCAACAATGATTATTTGTCGCACCACCATAGGTTGGGGTGCGCCTACTATGGCAGGCACGCATGATGTACATGGCGCACCATTAGGTGAAAAAGAAACAGCAGCCACACGTGAAGCATTAGGATGGAAGCATGCTCCCTTTGAAATACCAAATGCCATTAGTCAAGCATGGAATGCAAAAACAAAAGGCATAGCAGCAGAAGCAGAATGGCAATTACGTTTCAATGCTTATGCAAAAGCCCATCCAGAATTAGCAACAGAATATGAACGCACGATCAGTGGCATGTTGCCAGCTAACTGGACACAATTAAAATCGTCCTTACTCGCACTTGCTAAAAGCATTACTGCACCAACAGCAAGTCGTAAATCGAGTCAGCAAATGTTAGATCTACTAGTGGCAGGTGTGCCAGAATTATTAGGTGGCTCAGCGGATCTGACCGGCTCTAATCTCACTGCAGGTAAAACTAGTCGTGCCTGGCATAACGCTGATCATGGCACGGATGTGAATTACATTTCTTATGGTGTGCGTGAATTTGGTATGGCTGCCATCATGAATGGCGTCGCACTTCATGGCGGTTTGATTCCTTATGGTGGAACCTTTGCTGTATTTTCTGATTACGCACGCAATGCAATCCGCATGAGTGCATTAATGAAGCAGCGTGTAATACATGTACTCACACATGATTCAATTGGTTTAGGTGAAGATGGCCCTACCCATCAACCTATCGAACATGCAGCTGTATTAAGACTCATACCGGATTTGCATGTATGGCGTCCTTGCGATGGATTTGAAACTGCGGTGGCATGGAGCACAGCGATAGAAAGAAGTGATGGTCCTTCTGCATTGCTATTGTCGCGTCAAAATTTACCTCAGCTTGCAAGTGAAAAAATTGATCCTGCAAATATTGCACGTGGTGCTTATGTCTTGTCGGATTGTGATGGCAAACCAGAAGCAGTATTGATTGCGACTGGATCTGAAGTGGGTCTAGCAATCGAAGCGCAACAAACATTGCAACAACAAGGGCGACATGTGCGCGTAGTGTCTATGCCATGTACAGCATTGTTTGATGCACAACCAACTTCTTATCAAGAACAAGTTTTGCCTGAGGGAGTGCGTCGCATCGCGATTGAAGCAGGCCATCCTGATTTCTGGCGTAAATATGTAGGACTTAACGGTGCAGTGATAGGTATTGCGCGTTTTGGTGAATCAGCACCTGCAGCACAAGTCTATGAGTTGTTAGGCGTGACTAGTGCGAAATTAGTCGCAGCAGTTTAAGGAGATAAAAATGGCACTCGTCATGTATGACCTCGATGGCACCTTACTCGATACAGCAGCAGAAATTTTAGAAGCGGTAAATCTTACCTTGCAAGAATTTAATCACTCCTTGGTAAGCGAAGAAGAAGTAAGACGATGGATAGGTCAGGGCACAGGATGGTTGATGCAAACCGCATGGAAGGAAAGCACTGGCCCCGAAGCGTCATCGTGGGATGCTGTCATGGCGCGTTTTATTTATCACTATGAAGCGACTGCTGGCACGTCAAGTACGGCTTTTCCATTCGTCATAGAGACATTACAAAAAGCACGCGACTATGGCATTAAACAAGCAATCGTGACGAATAAAGAAAGACGGTTTACCGATCGTGTATTAGAAAAACATGGTTTAACGGATGCATTTGATTTAATTATTTGTGGTGATTCATTAACAGTAAAAAAACCGCATCCTGATGTGATTCATCATTGCTTAATGGCCTTAGACGAAACTGCATCAGCAAGTTTATTTGTTGGCGATTCTCAGACAGATGTATCAACAGCTAAAGCTGCAGGTGTGATTTGTTGGGCTGTTCCTTATGGCTATAACCATGGCAGACCCATTGAAGAGACGATGCCGGATCGTGTTGTGCCAGATATTCGTGATGTGCCAAATTATTTTAGGCACATGTAAATCATTTATTAAAAATCACGCTAGTTTGATCATGTTACATCGCTAGCAGCATTTAAAAATTCAATACTACTAAGGGAGAACTTCAGATGGCACTTATCTCATTACGCCAATTGTTAGACCATGCAGCAGAACATCAATATGGACTGCCTGCTTTTAACGTCAACAATATGGAGCAAATTCACGCCATCATGCAAGCCGCCGCTGAATGCGATAGCCCCGTTATTTTGCAAGCATCCGCTGGCGCACGTAAATATGCTGGCGAGCCATTCTTGCGTAAATTAGTAGAAGCCGCGATAGAACAATATCCTCAGATACCAGTTTGTATGCATCAAGACCACGGTGCATCACCTGCAGTTTGTCAGGGTTCTATACGTAGTGGATTTTCTAGTGTGATGATGGATGGCTCGTTAAAAGAAGATGCAAAAACACCGGCTGATTATGCTTATAACGTAAGTGTGACACGTCGTGTGGTTGAAATGGCGCATGCAGTTGGTGTGTCAGTAGAAGGTGAGCTCGGCTGTTTGGGTTCATTGGAAACTGGACAAGCTGGTGAAGAAGATGGTGTTGGTGCTGAAGGGACTTTAGATCATTCACAATTACTGACCGATCCAGATGAAGCTGCAGAGTTTGTTGCAGCTACCGATGTTGATGCATTAGCGATTGCGATTGGTACCAGTCATGGCGCGTATAAATTTAGTCGTCCACCGACTGGCGATATTCTTGCGATTGATCGTATTAAAGCGATACATGCACGTATACCTAACACCCATTTAGTCATGCATGGTTCTTCTTCTGTGCCACAAGAATATTTAACAATGATTCGTCAATATGGCGGCGATATTAAAGAAACCTATGGCGTGCCTGTGAGTGAAATTGTGGAAGGTATTAAGCACGGTGTGCGTAAAGTAAACATCGATACAGACATACGTTTAGCGATGACAGCAGCAATGCGTAAAGCGATGGCGGATAAGCCCGATGAATTTGATCCTCGTGCATTTTTAAAAGCGGCAACTGCTGCAGCTAAAAAGGTGGTGCGTGATCGCTTTGAGTCCTTTGGTTGTGCAGGCAAAGCGGCGCTGATACGTCCAATGCATTTAGACAAAATGGCAGAACTGTATGTCAAAGGCAGTTTGCGCGCGCAGGTACATTAAGCATGATTTCAACGGATCAGCATCAATGTGTTTTGTTTGACGTCGATGGCACGATAGCCGAGACAGAAGGACAAGCACATTTGCCGGCATTTAATCTGGCGTTGCAAAATGCTGGGTTATCGTGGCGTTGGAATAAAGCGGATTACAAACAGCTATTGAAAACGACGGGTGGCTTTGAGCGACTCATGCGTTATGCAGAAGAGCATGGCGAGGATGCAGAGGCAATGCGTGATCAATTAAGCGCTGCGCATAAAGCTAAAAATATCTTCTTTGCACAAATTCTTGCTGCAGGCAGTGTGCCTGCACGCAAGGGATTTCGTGAACTCGTCATAGCATTGGCACGTGCAGAAATTAGTTGGGGGGTAGTCACGACGACCAGTCGATCTAATTGGGAAGCACTGTGGCGTTATTCTCTCGCTCCATTTGGATTGCCTTCACCTTCAGTAATTGTTTGTGGTGAAGATGTAGCTAAGAAAAAACCAGATCCTGAAGCGTATCAAATTGCTTTAAAACGCTTAGGATTGCCTGCACAAGCTTGTATTGCGGTTGAAGATTCACGCAATGGATTGATATCAGCACAAGCGACAGGATTAGAAGTAGCTATTGTGAAGAGTGAATTTTTTGCTGATGAAGATTTTACTGGTGCAGCAATGGTGGTAAATGAACTCACAGAGATTGCAGATAAAGTACGAGCTTTATCTGAATAACTAAAATGGGCCGTTTAGTTTAACAATAGTCCAGTTTAGATAAGCCGCGATAGCCACCCAAATTAAATAAGGTAGCAGGAGTAGGCTAGAACGTTTTGCATATGGCCATGTTAATACGGCCATAGTTAATACAGACAGCCATAAGAGAGCAACTTCGACTAATGCAATATCGGGTCGCTTCATATAAAAAAACAGTATGCTCCATAAAACATTGAGCACACAGTTAATAGTCAGCGCTGCCATAAATAAACCGCGTTGACGACCATTCCCTCGTCGCCATGCGCGCACGCCGGCCATACCTGTAAAAATATAAATCATAGTCCACATAGGACCAAATAACCAGTCAGGTGGTTGCCATGCAGGCTTGGTGAGTTCTAAGTACCAAGGACCTATCTCGGTCGCGAGTCCACCTATCATACCCACCGCTATTGCGATGAGTATGGCGATGAGTATGGGCTTCTTGCTAATGCCAGTGCTAGTGCTAGTGCTAGTTTCTAATGGATTCAAACTTTTGTCATTCCGAGTAAATGACCCATGTCTTTGAAAAATATTTTCACATGGGCTAATGGATCTCTTCTCACTAACTTTTTATTCATATACGACTCAAAAGTCAGTCTTTGTACATCACGATCTTCACACATAGTCACGAATCGTTCGCGTCGCTTATCATTGGAGTACCAGAAGTATTGCATGATACCCAAAACTAAAAACACCGTGCGATGGTCTTTCATAAAGCGTTTACGCGCCTTTGCTAGTGCTTTCACATTGCCAGTAGCGAGTAATTCTTCTACCGAATCAGCGGCCAGTCTGCCACCTAATAAAGCATAGTAAATGCCTTCACCAGAAGCTGGCGCCACAACACCTGCTGCATCACCTGCGATAACGACATTACGGCCATTATCCCAACGTCGCAGAGGTTTCATCGGTAATGGCGCGCCTTCACGACGTATGGTTTCAGCACCTGCTAAACCCACAGAAGAACGCAGTGAGCTCGTTGCATTGCGTAAGGAAAAACCTTTGTCAGCGCTACCAGTTCCTATGCTTAAGGTGTCACCATGTGGGAATACCCAACCATAGAAATCTGGAGATAAATGTCCTTGATAAAAAACATCACAACGCGTCTCATCATAATCATGCGGTTTCAATGCAGGCGCTTTGACGATCTCATGATAAGCAAATACATACTTCGTTTTTTCAGCGCCCGGTATCGCTTGTTTAGCTACAGCTGATTTTGCACCGTCCGCACCGATGATAGTTTTCGCACGTACTTGATGTACTTTGCCATCATCACCATCTTCATATTGAACGATACTAGTGCCGTCTGTATCAACGCTTAATAATTCAAATTTACCATTACGACGAATAGCACCGCATGATGCTGCACGATCACGTAACCATTCATCAAATACTTCTCTATCCACCATACCGACGTAACCATTTTCAATGGGAATATCGACTTTTTTATTCGATGGCGCAATCATACGAGCTGAACGTGCTTTAGCTACGAGTAAATGATCGGGGATCTCAAAGTCGCGAATTGCACGTGGCGGTATAGCGCCACCACAAGGTTTGATTCGACCTGCGCGATCGAGCAATAAAACTTTGCGTCCACGGCGTGCTAAATCATGCGCTGCTGTTGCGCCTGCAGGTCCACCACCAACGACTACGACATCAAATTGTTCAGTCTCTTGCATTGCATCCTCCGTTAAGGTGTGCGTGCTGTTATGTTATGAAATATTATGAAAAAGAAGCTTGCGCGATACCACTAGCTTGTTCATGTTGATGATGCGCTTGCATATTGATACGTGAAGCAAGTAAGGCAGATAAAACAAATAGCAGGGCTTCAGCAGCAAATACACTGCCATAAGCAACGCCAGTAGAAGCAATCAACCAGTGTGCGAGATCACTAGCTGCAGTACCGATCAAACCACCAAATCCAAATGCAATTGCTTGTGCTGCACCCCATAAGCCCATACGTACACCTTCACGTGCAGCACGACCTTCGGTTGCAAGGCGCATCATTTGACCAATAGCAGCAATAGAGAATGCGCCATTTGCTGCACCCATTAAAAACACATTCGCTTTTAATGGCCATGGTGGTCCTACAAAACCTGCGATTGCAAGACCAGCTAGGGCGAGCGCCGAAACAAGACATCCACCTACACACCAAGTACGTAATGAACCTAATCGTGAATTTGCAAAGCGACTACCGACTAAAGCAACGAGTATCATGCCTAGCAATACACCACCATGTTGCACACCTGAGAGACTGGTTGACTCACCAGGCGTAAAACCAAATACTGTTCCAGCGAATGGTTCAAGAATTAAATCTTGCGCGCTATAAGCCAGCATAGAAATAAAAATAAAAATCGTGAACTGACGTGCAGCAGCTTCTTGCCAGACTTCTTGTAAAGCAGTGCGAAAACTTACAGACTGAGATGCAGTCGTAGTCGTTGCAACATGATGGCCTTCTAATCTGAATAACGCTAAGGCTGTGATGACTAATGCAATCACACAAATAGAACTCGTTACGATAAATAAACGCATAGGCGTATAAGGATCAAGTAATTTTCCTGCAGTGCCTGCGGTAACTGCAAAGCCCACGATCATCATTAACCAAACGATGGTGGCTGCTGCTGCTCGACGTTCTTGTTTCACACGCATCGCTAGCATGACTAACAATGATGTGCCCGCAGCACCGACACCTAAACCAATTAATACAAAACCTAAGCCAGCTAACAGCACGCCAGAAAATGGTGAGATGGCAAGTTGCCAGGTAGAGAGAGTCGCGCACAGTGCGCCGACTGCGAGCGTTGTCATGCCACCTATGATCCAAGGTGTGCGACGCGAACCCTGATCTGATCCATGTCCCATACGAGGACGTGAGACTTGAACTAAATAATGTAAGGCGACTAATGCACCAGGTAGTAATGCAGGTAGTGCAAGTTCAACCACCATGATGCGATTGAGTGTTGAAGTCATTAACACCACTATCGATCCAAGACAGGCTTGTACTAATCCTAGTCGTAGGATGTCAGTCCAACCAAAAACGCGTGCAGTTGTTGTCATAGGCCACTCGCTCGTAATGCAAATGCTGAGACCATCATGCCAGCGACTAAGAGCGGCACACCAAAACCAGAATAGAGCAACGCACGTTCTACAGGCGCTGCAATGAAATGACGCATTAATTTTATTTGTCCTGCTAGCAGTGCGATCACAGCAATCGCATGCCACGGCTGATTCCATACAAATAACGCGATGATCACCACAACTTGAGGCACTGCCATTACCCAACATGCAGTGCGTGCCGCACCATTGACACCTAATTGCACAGGTAGCGAGGCGATGCCCATCTGACTATCGCCAGCAACAGATTTGAAATCATTCAAGGTCATGATGCCGTGTGCTGCAATGCTATATAACAGGGCTAGCATTAAAGAATGTGCATGAGGTATGGCTCCTCCTGCCATCACGGCGGCACCAGTCGCCCATGCCAATCCTTCATAAGAAAGACCACAAGCAGCATTACCCCACCAACCATTTTTTTTCAGACGTAAAGGCGGTGCGCTATAAGCCCACGCCAGTAGTAATCCTGCCGTGGCGGCTGCGAAACCCCATAGACCAAGTACCGTTGCTACCAAGAGTGAAAGACTGGTCCACATAATGGCGATATATAAACCCCAGCGCCCAGGCATACGGCCAGAGGGTATGGGTCTATGTGGCTCATTAATCGCATCGACTTCACGATCAAACCAATCATTCACTGCTTGGCTAGTTGCGCAAACTAATGGGCCGGCTAACAAAATGCCGGTGATAATCAACACCCACTGTCCAGAGGGCGCAACGCCGGAAGCGACCACACCACAGGCAAATGCCCACATGGGTGGAAACCAGGTGATGGGTTTAAGGAGTTCGGTAAAAGCCGAGAAAGTTGGACGTGCCATCAGACGATTGTGCCTGTGACACTCTAAAGCGTCAATTAAAATTGACACTTTTTTCTTAGTTGGAGATGTAAATCCGGCTCAGAACCGGAGAGAGTAATTAGTTGTCGTCGCCGCCTAGATTGCCTAGGCCATATTGGCGTAACTTCACATACAGACTTTGCCGTGAAAGACCTAGGATTTCAGAGGCCGTTGCGCGATTGTCTTGAGTCAGCTGAAGCGCCGCATCGATACACAGCTTTTCGATTAATTCCGTGGTTTCGCCTACGATTTCACGTAAAGGCACACGACCAACTAATTCCGTGAGTTGTTCAACCGAACGCGGCATTTCATGTCGGGTAAGGTTATCGCTGCCCAGTCTGCGTCCAACATCACGGATGGTGAAACCCAAGGAAGTTTGCTCACCTTGTGGGACAGAGACAGCGGAAATTTCTACCGGTATGGCGGCACCATTTTCATTGCGGAAGGTAGTCGCAAACAGTCGCACTGAACCGCGCTGACGTAAATTCGCAAGCAAAACATTCATGTCTACACCGGCGCGACCCAGCCAGCGGTCTAAAGATTCACCCACTGCTTGCTCTGGCCGACTCAGTTGCGCCATATCGATAAATGCTCGATTGGCAGCGAGTACTTCACCGCTGTTATCGGTAACCACGAATGCGTCGGGCGCTTGTTCGAGTACTTTTAATACGATCGCTGCTTGCACTGCACTGCCACTAGCTGCTTGCGGTTGCTGACTATTTGCTACGCGCAAAAGAAATAATTCGCCACCTTCTTCATGCATCATGGAAGCAGCAAGCGTTAGTTTGCTTAGCCCACTGCTAATTTTCACATCCGTATGATCCGACTTACCGTTCGCTTTAATCGTGTCTAGCAATCTGCTAAGGCCTGTACGCGAATTACCATCGACACATTCCAGAATGCTGCGCCCTATCAGGCGGCGTAATGTTTCACCGAATGCGGTTGCAGCAGCAGGATTCGCTTCAATGATTTTGAGATTTTTTGCATCGACAACCAAGACACCCTCGGAAGTCAGCTCAAACAAAATGCGATAGCGCGATTCCATATGACGCAGACGCAAATAATCGCGCTCCATCGCTTGCTGTGCATCGACTAATTGTTGCTGCAATTCAGATTGCGCACGCATGTTGCGGCCAAAAGCAATCATCTTGCCCTTGGGTCCAACTGGAACAGCACAAAATGAAAAAGGTAAATCAGCACCACGTGTAGTTGGAATATTTATTTGGCGCCAGATGGGTTTCGCATCAATGTTGGTCTCTTTGAGGAGACGACTGATTTTTGATTTGCTTTCAACCGTAACAATATCCGCCCATGATTTACCTATCCAGTTAGCTTCACTAACAGCGCTGGGCAATTCATCCGTACTCACTGCAATGTCTTGGATCACGCCATCATCGGCGATGACCAGCACCACATCAGCTGCTGCAGCCAATAGTGCAGCATTGGTCTCTATGCTGAGACCAGAGAGTGATTGCTTAGGAGTTTCAAAATGGATCAAGGGGTAATTTCCAATAGGGTGAAATGTAGTCACTAGGATCTCAGTGCTTACCCACTGGCGATAAATTTAGTGCTTTAAAACAGTTGTATATTGTCACCCTAAATGGAGACTTAATCAATTTTAATTGTCAGAAAAATGTGTCAATTAAAACTGACTTCATGCTGTTGTTTCAATAACTGTGTCGCAAGGCTTAATGCGCCAGGTGCATCCAATGATGTGCCATCAGCTCCAACTACATTAGCTAATTCTGGGTTATTGATAAAAAGTGGGCCACCCACGATGACGTTGATACCAGGGTTACAAGAGCGTTTGCGAGCAAACTCTATGATATTTTTTGCATTATCTAGTTCGCGATCTAAACTAATAGATAGTGCAAAAATATCATTCCAGTTATTGACCAGCGCTTCTAACAACTCACGATTGTCTGGGGCAGGTATAGCTAATACCGTCCATCCTTCACTGCGGAAAAACTCCGCCAACATAGATAAACCAAAGGTATGTTGCGAGCCAGGTAAAGTCGCAATCAAGATACGTCGTTGTTTAACTGTGCTGAGACGGGGTTTGCGGCTAGCGTGAAAGGCGGGACTTAGCTCATACATAATCTGTTGTATGCGCCACATCCCCAGCGTAACTTGAGAAAAGCTGCATTCATCAGATTCCCATAATTCGCCTAAATAACGGGCGGCGGGAGACAATAAATAGAGATACATCGCTTCCGGCGCTAAGCCATGTGAGCGTAGTTTGGCGATCTGTTCATTAGCGAGCGAAGTGTCTTGCAGCAGAATCGCTTGGGTAAAGGCCACTACTTCATCAGCTGGCAGTAATTTAGTCTCTGCGCCGATTTCAGTTTGTCTATGACTATGCGCCCGCATCAATCTAGGAATTATTTCTGCCTCAACCAAAGGTATGAGGTGGTTTTGACTATTACTGTCGGATTGTGATCCCTGATTACTGGAATCAGTGCTCTCATCAGCCTGGCCTTTTTGGGCTTCATCCATTCTTGTCTCCTAGAACACGGGCTACACAGAGAACGGTTGGCCATCCGCCAAGCGCTGGTGTGGATCCTGATTTCTTCTACAGCTCATTAACGGCCGCAGTTAATTTTTTAGTAACTTTGCTTGGGCAAATCAAACTGTCAACAAAGTATGACAAAAATGCCAGAAATAGAGAATTGTGTCAATTTTAGTTTATGTAACATTTAGTTGACATATTTTGGACTTCACCCTAAAGTGCATTTAACCGCTATCAACCGGTGGAGACGTGCACATGGTTTCAGAGAATAAAGAAATGCGGCAAATTAGACCGCTATATACACCCGAAGAGCGCCAACGCCGCGACAGTACGCGCTGGACCTTGGTGCAGGGTTTGCTCGCGCCTGTACAATTTTTTGTCTTTTTAATAAGCGTGGTTTTGGTATTACGCTATTTGCAGACAGGGCAGGGCGAAACAGCAGCCACGATTTCCATCGTGATTAAAACAATTCTGCTTTACACCATCATGATTACCGGATGCATCTGGGAAAAAGTGGTGTTTGGGCGCTATTTATTTGCGCATAGTTTTTTCTGGGAAGATGTCTTCAGTATG
>CANGLD010000058.1 GCA_947454475.1 Oxalobacteraceae bacterium | reverse complement strand
TTTGCAGAAGCGATTACAGCAGGGGCAGATGTTTATATCAGTGGAGAGATCTCTGAGCAAACTGTGCATTTGGCACGTGAATCAGGTGTCGCTTATTTAGCATGCGGGCATCATGCAACGGAGCGATATGGTGTACAAGCAATAGGTCAGCATATTGCATCGCAATTCGGCATTACACACCAATTTATTGATATTCCTAATCCAGTGTAATAAAAATTAAATTGTTCGATTAAAGATGATTTAGTTTCATTGCGAGCTATTAAAATTTTTTAAATTAATTTTTATTTCAATTGTTTGATCTAAAGTCGTGATAGCTAGTGACATGTTTTGATTTAATTCTATTCTGGCGGGATCAATAAATTTTTATTGGTCACAAAAAGTTCCGCCCTAGGGTCACTAAGCGTAACGATGAATCATGCGGCAAGATTTTTTAGCTCGGCCTACTCGTATCATGATTGTCGAAGATGATCCTGTCACACGTCGTTTATTGTGTCATGCAGTAGAAACAGAACCTTCGCTCACTTTACATGGTGCATTTGCTTCAGTCGCTGATGCGCTCGCATGGTTAAATAGAGAGACGATAGATTTATTGCTCACTGATTTAGGTTTGCCGGATGGATCGGGGCTTAGCATTATTGAGGCATGTCGTAAGCGATTGCCTGATGCAGACATCATGGTGATTACGATGTCGAGTGATGAAGAGCAAGTACTAGCGTGTATAGAAGCGGGTGCAGCTGGTTATGTGCTTAAAGAAGCAGGTCATATCGATATCGTTAAAGCGCTATTAGATTTAAGAGCAGGGGGCTCACCGATTAGTCCTGTTATTGCGCGTAAAGTGTTGGCGCGCATGGTTAAATTTCATGCGCAAGAAACGGACGCATGTGAAGAGAGTAGTGCGCAACTCCTCACGCCACGAGAAAACGCCATACTCGAATTGATAGCCAAGGGTGGTAGCTACGCAAAAGTCGCAGAAGCCTTGGGCTTATCAGTTGGCACTGTGCAAACGCATGTGAAACATATTTACGGCAAATTATCTGTTCATTCACGCGGAGAAGCGGTCTACGAGGCGCATAGGCGTGGATTAATTCGCATCAATGAAGCGAAATTGAGTAATGAAGTCACTTAAACAATGCATTAAAAACAATTTAATGCCATAAAAACAATCAATTGAGATGTCATATCAGTACATAGCTAATTGAAAACAAAGGCTTAAGTACTCTTCACGCTACAAAAGAATTCCGCGCTCCGATATAATGTAGGGTTGCTAGAAGTTTCATATAAGTTTTGCAATTCTTCGATTGGGGTTGTTATGAGTGATGAAAAGCAGGTCGACGCTGGTCGGCGTGGTCTATTGGTTGCAACTTGCGCAGCAGGTGGTGTAGCTGGTTTGGCTGGAGCTGGTGCCTTTGTTTCCACATTTGAGCCTTCTGAGCGTGCTAAGGCAGCCGGTGCTCCGGTAGAAGTTGATATCGCCGATTTAAAACCCGGTGAAATGAAAACCGTGGAATGGCGCGGCAAACCAGTTTGGATAGTCAAACGTACTCCGGATATGGTGGAGTCCTTGAAAAAGACTGACGCACAAGTTGCTGATCCAAAATCTGAACGTAATCCAGATGATTTGACGCCTGAATACGCTCGTAATGAAGCGCGTTCTATCAAACCAGAAATCTTGGTGGCAGTCGGTATCTGTTCGCACTTGGGTTGCTCCCCATCGACTAAATTCCAGCCAGGTGCACAAGCTTCCTTGCCAGATGATTGGGTCGGTGGTTTCCTCTGCCCTTGTCACGGATCTACCTTCGATTTGGCTGGTCGTGTTTATAAAAATAAGCCTGCACCAGACAACTTACAAGTGCCACGCCATATGTACTTGAGCGACACAAAAATCTTAATTGGTAAAGATCAGAAAGGCGAGGCTTGATCATGGCATTCGTTGAAAAAAAATTACCTGCAGATGCACCTGTAGCCCAAAAAGCTTTGGCTTGGGTAGATGATCGTTTTCCACTGACTAAATTGTGGAATGATCAGTGGGGCAAATACTATGCGCCTAAGAACTTCAATATTCTTTATTTGTTTGGTTCATTGGCGGCATTGGTTTTAGTCATACAAATTGTTACCGGCATTTTCTTGGTAATGAACTATAAGCCTGATGCAAATCTCGCATTCGCTTCCGTTGAATACATCATGCGTGAAGTGCCTTGGGGTTGGTTGGTGCGCTACATGCACTCTACCGGCGCTTCTGCGTTCTTCATCGTGGTCTATCTGCATATGACGCGCGCGCTGCTGTATGGTTCATATCGTAAGCCACGTGAATTAATCTGGTTGTTTGGTGTAGCGATTTTCTTGTGCTTGATGGCAGAAGCGTTTTTTGGTTATCTGTTGCCATGGGGTCAAATGTCCTATTGGGGCGCACAAGTTATTGTGAATTTATTTGGTGCGATTCCTTTCATTGGTCCTGATCTGTCACTCTGGATACGTGGTGATTATGTCGTTTCCGATGCGACCTTAAATCGCTTCTTTGCATTCCATGTGATTGCTATCCCACTGGTGTTGTTGGGCTTAGTTGTGGCGCATTTAATCGCACTGCATGAAGTTGGTTCCAACAATCCTGATGGTATTGAAGTTAAAGAAAATCTGGGTCCTGATGGTCATGGTATCGACATGATTCCTTCCCATCCTTACTACTCAACCAAAGATATTTTTGGTGTGTCAGTGTTCTTAACTGTTTTTAGCGCGATCGTTTTCTTTGCGCCTGAAATGGGTGGCTACTTCTTGGAATTTAATAACTTTATTCCTGCTGATTCACTTAAGACGCCACCCCATATCGCTCCAGTTTGGTACTTCACACCTTTCTATTCCATCTTGCGTGCAACGACATCGCAATTCATGATTGCTTTGATTGTTGGTGTAGCTGCCTATGCTGCATTAATCGTCATGAAAACCCAATTGCCACAGTTGATTAAACGCGCTGTGATGGGGATTGCCGTTGTTGTCGTGATTGCGATGTTGGTTCTGGATGCGAAATTCTGGGGTGTCGTATTAATGGGTGTGTCTGTATTGATCCTCGCTGGATTGCCTTGGTTAGATCACTCACCAGTGAAGTCCATACGCTATCGTCCTGATTGGCATAAATATGTGTACATACTTTTTGGTATCGCATTTGTGGTGCTTGGATATCTAGGTATTTTGCCTCCTACAGAAGGTCGTACCTTGGTGGCGCAGATTTTCACCTTTGTTTATTTTGGTTTCTTCATGCTCATGCCATGGTGGAGCAAGATGGGTGAATTCAAACAAGTGCCATCGCGTGTAACTTTCCACCCGCACTAAGCCGCAAAGGAAAAGAATAATGAAACAGTTGAAAAAACTACTTGCGGCTTTGGTATTCATACCTGCCCTAGTATTAGCAAATGAAGCTGGCTATCCATTGGATCGCGCACCTGATCGTGGTCAAGATTTGCCGGCATTACAAAATGGTGCCAAGCTTTTTGTGAACTATTGTTTGAACTGCCACTCTGCTTCCATGATGCGTTACAACCGTTTACGCGATCTAGGATTGTCGGAAGAACAGATACGTGACAACTTACTTTTCACCTCTGACAAAGTGGGTGATTTGATGAAATCAAATCTTAGCTCAGCAGATGCGAAAAAATGGTTTGGTGCTGCACCACCGGATTTATCGGTTATTGCTCGCGCTAAAGCATCGGGTGATGGCACGGGTGCAGATTGGATCTACACCTACTTGCGTACATATTACAAAGATGAGTCACGCGCTACAGGTTGGAATAATTTAGTTTTTCCTAATGTAGGCATGCCCCATGTATTGTGGGAGTTGCAGGGTGTGCGTGCAGCTAAGTTTGAAGAAGAAAAAGATCCGCATGATGCAAATAAAACCACGCATAAGTTTGCAGGTTTCGAGCAGATCAAAGCAGGCAAGTTGAATGTCCAGGAATATGACAGTGCTGTAGCAGATTTGGTTGCTTACATGGACTGGATGGCTGAGCCTGTTAAGAACAAACGTCAAAGATTAGGTGTTTGGGTTTTATTTTTCATGTCGCTACTGGTATTTTTAACATGGCGACTCAATGCTTCTTTCTGGAAAGAAGTTAAATAGAGTGTGATCTGTTTTTTGTTGTAGCTAGCCTTGTAAAAGACAAGTTAAGGTGCGATAAAAGACAGCTAAGTGTATTTGGGGTGAGGCGAGGTCGTCTCACCCTCTTTGTTTTCAAGGAACTGTAAACATGATGGTCCTCTACTCGGGCACAACCTGCCCATTTTCCCAACGCTGCCGTCTCGTCTTGTTCGAAAAAGGCATGGACTTTGAAATTCGTGACGTTGATCTCTTCAATAAACCTGAAGATATCTCCACCATGAATCCTTATGGTCAAGTGCCTATTCTTGTAGAACGTGATCTCGTGCTTTATGAGTCCAACATCATTAATGAATATATTGATGAGCGTTTTCCGCATCCGCAGTTAATGCCAGCTGATCCACTCATGCGCGCACGTGCCAGACTGATGCTCTTTAATTTTGAAAAAGAGATGTTCATTCACGTGCATACACTAGAAAATGAAAAATCTCGCTCGGCTGAGAAAAGTCATGAAAAAGCGCGCAATGAAATTCGCGACCGACTCACAACCTTAGCGCCTTTATTCTTAAAGAATAAATATATGTTGGGTGAAGAGTTTTCTATGTTGGATGTGGCCATTGCGCCATTGCTCTGGCGTTTGGATCACTACGGCGTTGAGCTTTCAAAAACAGCGGCTCCATTGATGAAATATGCAGAAAGAATTTTTTCTCGACCTGCTTACATTGAAGCATTGACCCCATCTGAAAAAGTCATGCGTCGTTAAATAGTACGTATCCGCCTTGTGCAGCCATGGGTTCACATGTGCAAGGCGGGAAGTTTGATATAGGATGTATCATCCTTTATAACTATCTTTCTTCATCTCCGGAACCCGAGTCATGTCCGACATATCAACTAAGCCTTATTTACTGCGCGCACTCTATGAATGGTGCACTGACAGCGGCTTTACGCCCTACATCGTTGTCATCGTAGACTCTTCCACTAAAGTGCCTATGGAGTTCGTCAAAAATGGCGAGATCGTGCTCAACATTAGTTTTAGCGCGACGGCTCAACTGAAGATCGATAATAATTTTGTGCATTTTCGTGCGCGTTTTGGTGGTGTAAGTCGCGAGATTGAAGTGCCCATAGAGAACGTGAGCGCGATTTATGCGCGTGAAAACGGTCAGGGCATGACTTTTGATGCAAACTTAGCCGAAGGGGTAGCGGGCAAAAAGAAAAATCTGGCTGAAGAAGCGGACGCTAGTAATCAGAAAGCTGAACCAGTACTTACTTTAGCAGCTGTACCAACAGGGGATGGGCAAAAGTCCGGAAAAGAGGGCGATGACGATGATCAGCCTGATCCACCAAAACGCGGTGGCCGACCTACGCTTACTCGTATCAAATAAAGTATAATCCCGCTTTTGCTAATTCTTAGGAAATGCCAGAGGCGCTTTCTAAGGTCCTAGTCCAAAAGCCGGCTTAGCTCATCTGGTAGAGCACATGATTTGTAATCATGGGGTGGCGGGTTCAAGTCCTGCAGCCGGCACCACTATTCTGTAAGTAAAAACGCCCATGTAACATGGGCGTTTTTTTTCGTGCTGTGCAAGCCTAACGTGCTTTATCACCCAGCCTAACAGCAGCGGGCTATTCTTCCGTTGCCACCGTAACGCGCTTCCTGTCGCTCACGAAAGAATTCTTCATAAGTCATAGGGGTGAGTTCAGGATGCTGTGATTGGAAATGCGTTAAGTAGACATCGTAATCGGGCAGGCCGACCATCAGACGCGCTGTCTGACCTAGATAAGCACCAACCTTACCCAAATTACTAAACATAATGTGCCTTCTTAAGCGGTTGCTGTTTCGAGTTTGACTGCTTCGGTTTCCACGCTAGTCGGATGCGCAGTACGCAAAGCGAGTAGGCAAGCGCGGATTCCGAAAAATAGTACAGACAGTACGACCGACATGAAGATAGCAGCTAAGGTTGCATCGACATAGTCATTGAAAATAATTTGCTGCATTTGTGCCGGTGATTTAGCCGGTGCAATCACATTACCTTCTGTCGCAGCAGCTGAATATTTAGCTGCATGGGCTAAGAAACCAATTTTAGGATTGTCATGGAAAATCTTTTGATAGCCTGCAGTCAGCGTACAGATTAAGAGCCAGCTTAAAGGCAGCATCGTTACCCATGCAAACTTCTCACGTTTTAGCTTGAACAACACTACGGTAGCCAAGATTAAAGCGATCGCAGCAAGCATTTGATTCGAGATACCAAACAAAGGCCAGAGCGTATTAATGCCACCCAGAGGATCGACTACACCTTGATACAGAAAATATCCCCAAGCTCCAACGCACAGCAAAGTAGCCGAGATATTCGAGACTAAAGAGGGAATTTTTTTGAAAGAAGGTATTAACGTACCTAAGAGGTCTTGCAACATAAACCTACCTACACGCGTACCTGCATCTACTGCGGTGAGAATGAATAGCGCTTCAAATAAAATCGCGAAGTGATACCAGAACGCCATCATCGTTTTGCCACCAATAACAGATGAGAAAATTTGTGCCATACCTACTGCAAGAGTTGGTGCTCCACCAGTACGAGAAATAATGGTTGTTTCGCCTACATTACTAGCAGTTTCACGCAGCATCTCAGGCGTCACAACAAAACCCCATTGACTAATAGCTTGTGCAGCAGTTTCAGCTGTAGTGCCTAGAACTGCAGCAGGACTATTCATCGCGAAATACACACCGGGTTCTATGATGGAGGCAGCAACAATCGCCATCACAGCTACAAATGATTCCATCAACATACCGCCGTAACCAATATATGGCGCATGTATTTCATTTTCTAATAGCTTAGGTGTCGTACCTGAAGAAATGAGTGAATGAAAACCAGATACAGCTCCACATGCAATCGTAATGAATAAGAAGGGAAATAAAGTACCTGCCCAGACAGGGCCTGATCCATCGATGAATTTAGTCACAGCAGGCATCTTCAATTGCGGCGCAACGAAAACAATCCCAAGTGCAAGCGCCACAATGGCACCAATTTTAAGAAAGGTGGAGAGATAGTCACGTGGTGCAAGCAATAACCAAACAGGGAGAACAGAAGCGACTACGCCATACGCAAGCAACATCCAAGTGAGTTGTTTGCCATTGAATGTAAACATGGGTCCAAGAATAGGATCTGCTGCAACTTGACCGCCGGCTACGATAGATAACATCAACAGAACAAAACCTATCAATGACACTTCGGCTACACGACCTGGACGAATGTAGCGGCTATACACACCCATAAATAATGCAATAGGAATGGTCGCTGCAACGGTAAACGTACCCCAAGGACTTTCAGCTAATGCCTTCACCACGATGAGCGCTAATACAGCGAGCAAAATCGTCATGATCATGAAGGTGCCAAACAAGGCGATCACACCAGGCACAAGTCCTAGTTCGGATTTAATTAAATCACCTAAAGAACGTCCATCACGGCGTACAGAAACAAACAAGATCATGAAGTCTTGAACTGCGCCTGCCAAGATGGCGCCGACCAGTATCCACATCACACCAGGTAGATAACCCATTTGCGCAGCAAGTACGGGACCAACTAAGGGACCTGCGCCAGCAATGGCTGCGAAGTGATGGCCAAATAAAACATGCTTATGCGTAGGGACAAAATCAAGGCCATCATTCAGTCTGACAGCTGGGGTAGCACGTGTCGCATCGAGTTGCATTACGTGAGTGGCGATATAACGGGCATAAAAACGAAAGCCAATCATATACACCGCAACCGCAGCAATCACGATCCATAATGCATTGATACTTTCGCCGCGTGAAAGGGCGATCATGCCGAGAGCGATTGCGCCGACTATGGACAGTGCCAGCCAGCCAGCGTTTTTCACGATTGAACTCATGAGTGTCTCCAAAATATTTTGTGATCGAAGGGAGGAATCGGCGGATTATAACCCTGAAAAACAGCCTGCTTAGGCTCGTAGTATGATGAAAAATCTGGGTTAAAACGCGCAAAAGTCTTTGTTGCCTAAAGCGTTATAAACATGGAATCAAGTTGAGTCAACAGAGCTCAATAAATAGAGTATAGATACAACAGAAAAGACGAGAGTAATGCAGCGCAAAGTCATTTTGGTAGGGAGTAATTCGACGTTGGACTCAGTGGCATCGAGAATAAGGAGCATCTATGAGTAATTCAAAATACCAATTAGCTGCAGCAGAATTAATCAGGCAGCGTCTTGCGCTACATCCAATCACGCCACTGCCTGAGCCACTACGGCCGCATAATTTAACGGAAGGTTACGCGATTCAGGCGGCGTTGAATGAATTGCTCATACAAGCAGGTATGGGAACGATGGTGGGTCACAAAATAGGCTGTACCACTCCCGTCATGCAGGCATTTGTGAATATTGATCAACCTTGTGCTGGTCGTATTTTCAGTCGAACGGTCATGCACGGGCAAGGTGAAGTACCAGCGCATGGTTTTGTGAAGCTAGGCATCGAATGTGAAATAGCGGTACAACTTGCTCACGATATACCGCAGCAATCGACTCGTCATGACTTAGCGTCTGTGCAATCTGCAGTCGGCGCTGTCATGATAGCAATGGAATTAGTGGATGAGCGCTATGCACACTTTCCTAGTCTGGGTGTGCCAACCTTAGTGGCAGATGATTTTTTTAATGCAGGATGTGTATTGGGTGAACTAGTGCATGATTGGCATGCACTAGATTTAGCCAACCTCACAGGATTTACCCGTATTAATGGGCACGAGGTAGCGCAAGGTAAGGGATCCTTAGTGATGGGCCATCCTTTGAATGCCTTAGCTTGGTTAGCGAATTCACTCGCAGAGCATGGCCAACCAGGATTGAAGGCAGGTGAATTTGTTTTATTAGGTAGTGTGGTTGAAACGCAGTGGTTAAAGCCAGGGGATAGAGTAGAGATTGATATTCCTCAGTTAGGCGAACTGAGTCTAGAAGTGACACGTTAACTCACCTACTAGCCTCACTCTCATTCTTTTTATTCGGAGGTGAAAATGCGCAGCATAGTGATAATCGCAGCCGTATTAATGAGTCTCTGTATCGATGGTCTAGCAGATGACAAAGTCGAACATGGTGATTGGTCTTCGCAATTCATGGAAGGTATGGGTGAAGCAACAACGCATGAAAATGGTATGTCAGTATTTGGGATGTTATGCGCAGAAAATTCTTGTCGCTATTACTTTGCAAATAACACCGAATGTCAGCCACGCGTTACTTACCCTATGATGGTCACCACGAATGAAGGTGCACTTGCTATAGAAACCGTATGCGAAAAAGTAGAAAGCGCAAATGGTGATGTGATGCTTTACTGGTTTAATGAAAGCCAGACCATGAATCAAGCTTTTGCAAAATCCCCAGAGCTTAGTTTTGCTTTTCCATTGAATAATGGAAAATTCAAAATCAGTAGTTTTTCTATGAATGGTTTTACCGATGCCATAGAAAGAATGATTAGCGGACTGCGCGAAAAAACAGGCGTGCGTCGTAATGATAAAAACTCATGAGCTAGATAGATCAGAGTTTTAGTTCACGAAGTTTTTAAACCAGTCCAGCGCGGTGCAATAGCATGCGTGATGTGAAATAAATCTAATACGCGTGCTACTGTGTGATCGACCATTTCAACAATAGATTCAGGTCGGTGATACAGAGCAGGTAGAGGTGGGAAGATGATGCCACCCATTTCTGTTACAGCAGTCATATTTCTAAGATGAGCCAGATTAAAAGGCGTTTCGCGTACCATGAGTACGCAACGCCTTCTTTCTTTTAACATCACATCTGCTGCACGACTAATTAAATTGTCGGATAAACCATGTGCCACAGAGGCCAAGGTTTTCATAGAGCAGGGGGCAATGACCATGCCTTCTGATTGAAACGACCCGCTAGCAATACAAGCACCCACATCGCGCACGTTATGTACAACATCCGCTAAAGCCTCTACGTCTTTACGTTTGAGGTCTAATTCATGATGCATGCTTAGCACACCCGCTTCTGAAATCATGAGATGTGTTTCCACATCCTCTAAGGATCGCAATGATTCTAGCAAACGCACTCCATAGAGTGCGCCGGATGCGCCAGTAATGGCGACGACAAGTCGTTTCACAAACGCCTAGGGAGCTTAAGCTTTGAGCAAGCTTTGCAGCTCACCTGATTCAAACATTTCATTCAGGATGTCTGCTCCACCAATGAACTCACCTTTGACATACAGCTGAGGAATGGTAGGCCAGTTGGAAAATTCTTTAATACCCTGACGAACGCCATCATCTTCCAGCACATTGATGGTCACCAAATCTTGTACGCCACTGGCTTTCAGAACTTCAATTGCACGTCCAGAAAAACCGCATTGAGGAAACTGCGCAGTTCCCTTCATAAACAGCACAACAGGATGAGTGGTGACGGTTTCTTTAATCCAGCCTTGAATTTCGCTCATAAGATCCTCGCTTTTAGTAATGTCTGCATTATAGGAAAAATGTGAATCTGCTGCCGGCTCTGCCTTAAACTTTCAATTTCGCAAACGCCGCTGCCATCGCATTAGAGGGGGCTGCTGGTTCGCGGCGCTGTTGAGTTGCAAGTCTAGCGGCATCGGTACGATCGCTGCGCTGCTGCGGCTTAGCACCGGCCGGTGTTGGAGCGTCATCTAATCGCATCGTCAGCGCTATGCGCTTACGCTTAGGATCGACTTCCACCACCTTCACTTTGACGACTTGTCCCGCTTTCACCACGCTGTGGGGATCCTTAACAAAATTATGGGACAGGGCAGAAATATGCACCAATCCATCTTGATGCACGCCTATGTCAACAAAAGCACCAAAGGCTGCTACGTTGGTGACGACGCCTTCCAAAATCATTTCAGGTTTTAGATCTGCTATTTCTTCTATGCCGTCTTTAAAGCTAGCAGTTACAAATTCAGGACGGGGATCGCGACCAGGTTTATCGAGTTCCTTCAAGATATCAGCAACAGTGGGTACACCAAAGCGTTCATCAGCAAAACGTTTTGGTTCTAAGGATTTGAGTAATGCACTATCCCCTATGACTTGTTTTACTTCTTTCTTAATTTCGGCAAGTATTTTTTCAACCAGTGGATAAGATTCAGGATGGACTGCAGAAGCATCCAGTGGATTATCGCCATCCATCACACGTAAAAATCCTGCAGCTTGTTCAAATGTTTTTTCACCTAAGCGCGGAACGGAACGCAGCGTGGAACGTGAAGCAAATTTACCGTTCTTGTCGCGGTAGTCCACGATGCTTTGCGCTACGCTGCCATTTAAACCTGATACACGCGCTAGCAATGGAGCAGAGGCAGTGTTCACATCGACACCTACCGCATTCACGCAATCCTCGACAACGGAATCGAGTGAGCGTGCTAATTGCGTTTGCGATACATCGTGCTGATACTGACCTACACCTATCGATTTAGGATCAATCTTCACTAATTCAGCTAAAGGATCTTGTAGACGTCTTGCTATAGAAACTGCACCACGAATAGAAACATCCAGTTCAGGTAACTCACGCGAAGCAAATTCCGATGCTGAATAAACAGAAGCCCCCGCTTCAGAAACAACAATTTTATTCAACTTTAAATCGGGTCTGCGCTTAATCAAATCTTGCGCTAGCTTGTCGGTTTCTCTGGAGGCAGTGCCGTTACCAATCGAGATCAACGCAACTTGATGTTGTTCTGCGAGTTTTTCTAAGGTGTGTAAAGAACC
>CANGLD010000057.1 GCA_947454475.1 Oxalobacteraceae bacterium | reverse complement strand
TTAGTGCGGCTTTTATTAAAGAGATCACGCAGCAAGTGCTAACGAATGCAGTGGCAAGGCTAGATTTATCAACAGAGCGACGTGATATCGCATTAGCATCTGTAAAAATTATTTCTTCATTATTGCAATGTACTGTCTTAGTTGGAGGAGGATTACCTTTGGTTGCCTCAGCTACGATCATGTCTGCTGCTGAATTATCCGGAAGTAAAACGCTTAAATCGCTCACTTACTTATTAGGCGAAGCGAATTTATTGCAATTGATGCTACAGCTTATGCGGGGAAATGGCTTTGCATTGATTGCAATTGGTACGGCATTTGCTGGTAAGTACGCTGGCTTAGCGGTAGGAGAGGGATTGAATCAAATACTTAACTGCTTTGTTGCGATGACCAAGCAGCAGCGTAAGCATCATGTAGAAGCATTGAATCAACTACCTGGGATTATTCGTCAGAGTCCTTTGTCATATGCTGCGCAATGTATGGCAGAGCAGACACCTGAAAACGTACAAGCATTTTTAAAAACAGTCGCTACGTCAATGGTATCTTGGGATGAAACGCTAGGATTGGGTATCGAGCGCTATGTCAATGTACGATGCCTGACTAGCTATTTGTGGCAGGTTGAGGAAGATAGCTTGCCTGAAAAAGAATTGATAAAAAAATTAGATACGGCGATGGCAATGAATGGTTTATTTGATAGCGATGTTTCTGATTCTATAGTGGAGGCATCCGAGGAAAGTAGTGTGGTAAGTAATTTCGATCGCGCCCATACTGAGGATGTGATTTAGTTTTAAGATGCATAGTCCATAAGTTTTAGCTAGTTCAAATAAAAACAGGGGAACTATGTTCCCCTGTTTTTATGATGCTGTTCATATAATGCTATTTATTTTCTGGCGCTACTTCTTTATTGGTTGATGAAGGATCGACTTCAAGTGAAAATTCTGTTGCAGATTTATTTGTATCGTAATCGCTATTTTCAGGTATATCAATCTTAAGCTCAATTTGTTCTTTCATATCCGTTTTATTATCAACTGACACGAGTTTGGGGAAGAAAATAATGAAAGCAACCATCAAGACTTGTATAACAACAAAAGGTACGGCTCCCCAATAAATATCACTCGTCTTAATTTCTTTCGGTGCGACAGATCGTAAATAAAATAAAGCAAAACCAAAGGGTGGATGCATGAATGAAGTTTGCATATTCACTGAAAGTAGTACGCCAAACCAAATTAAATCTATGCCCATTTTGTCTGCGACCGGACCGACTAGTGGTACAAGAATAAATGCTAGCTCAAAAAAATCTAAGAAAAATGCGAGTGCAAAAAACAGTATGTTGACCACAATGAGAAATCCCGCATTGCCGCCGGGTAGTGAAGTAAGCAAATGTTCAACCCATAGATCACCATTTACACCTCGGAAAACGAGTGAGAAAACACTAGAGCCAATCAAGATAAATAAAACAAAGCAAGACAAGCGCGTGGTGGAATTCATGGCTTGCTTGAGTAAATCCCAACTTAATCTGCGATTTAACACGGCTAAAATTAATGCGCCTAACGCACCCATGCCGCCGCCTTCAGTCGGTGTAGCGATGCCGACAAAGATGGTGCCTAGTACTAGAAAAATGAGAGCGAGTGGAGGGACTAGCGCTAAGACTACTTTTTCAGCCATTCGTGAAAGTAAGCCAAGCTGTAATTTGCGATTGAAGATGGCAGTGCTTAAGGCGCAAGCCACGCCCACGACGCAGCTATAAATAGCAGCTTCATCACTCGCAAGTTTGGTATGGGATGCTAAAACAAATTTTGCGAACAACCAACTAATGGCGATCGTTGCTGCAATGAGTGCAAATAAAGAGACTGCGCCACTATGGCCATTCTCTTCACGTAAATTACGTGCCTCTGGTGGCAAAGCAGGTAGAGCTTGTGGTTTAAAGATTGTGATGCCAAATATATAGAGGGCATACATCACTGTGAGGCAGAGTCCAGGTAGGAATGCAGCTTGATACATATCACCCACTGAGCGTCCTAATTGATCTGCCATCACAATTAAAACTAAAGAAGGCGGAATAATTTGAGCTAAGGTTCCTGAAGCAGCAATCACCCCTGACGCTATTTTTTTATCGTAGCCATAGCGCAGCATGACGGGTAGGGAGATAAGGCCCATAGAGATCACCGAAGCAGCAACTACACCTGTTGTTGCGGCAAGTAGGGCGCCTACAAAAATTACGGCGTAAGCAATGCCTCCGCGTAGAGGTCCAAATAATTGGCCTATGGTGTCGAGTAAATCCTCGGCCATACCAGATCGTTCAAGTATTAATCCCATTAAGGTAAAAAATGGAATCGCTAGCAGTGTGTCATTCGACATGATGCCGAATAGACGATTTGGTAAGGCTTGTAATAGTTCGGGTTTGAGTAATCCAACTTGTATGCCTATCAAACCAAAAAACAAACCATTTGCTGCGAGTGAAAAAGCAACGGGAAAGCCAGATAATAAAAAAATTACGAGCGTGAAGAACATGACAGGTGCCATGTTCGAAATGAGAAATTCCGTCATGATGTTCTTTCAGTTCAGGTCAGTTGATTGGCTGCTTTAATCGCTAGAATTTCATCTTCAGGCGTGACGGTTTCTTTTTCAAAAGCACTGAGTTCCACCTTGCCCAATAAATAACCTATACGTTTAATTAATTCTGAAATGCCTTGTAGCGTCAGGAGCAAAAATCCTAATGGGATAAGTAACTTAGCTGGCCATACTATGAGGCCACCAGCATTGCTAGAAACTTCTTGGTTGCGTATAGATTCAAAAGCAAAAGGCGTAGCGAAATACAAAATCAGTGCGGTGGCAGGTAATAGAAAAAAAGTAAAACCAAAGACATCTATCCATACTTGAGTACGTTTGGAAAATTTACCTACGATGACATCGATGCGTACATGTTCATTGCGACGTAAGGTATAAGAAGAGGCAAGTAAAAAAATAGCGCTGAATAAGTACCACTGAATTTCTAACCATGCATTCGAGCTGGTATTAAAGATATAGCGTATGAGGGCGTTACCACTACAAATCATAACGGCAGCGAGCAAAGCCCAACTAATAGTTAGTCCAATTTTTTCATTGAGTGCATCGATATATTTTGAAATTAAAAGAAGGGAAGACATGTTTTCTTTCGTTTTGAATGTATGCAGGTTGATTGGCATTGTTGTTTTGATGGTTGTGGATCACCAATGCTGCTCCAACCTGTCCTGTGAGTGAGGTGTTGATGGTGCAGCGACAAAGGCTGCAGGGAATTTAACGTGTCTCTTGCGAGTAGTTCTAAGCTGCTATGAAATTCAATAGCGATTTATTTATCGATACTTGAAATAAGTTTGCTGCTTGATGTTTTATCGCAACGAGAGGATCAATAAAAAAAGCATCCGGATCGTGTGATCGGGATGCTTTTAGAGAGACAGCTGTGAGTGTGTGTTGAACTAGCTTAGATGTCTATTTTATTTAAGCTAGGATTTTTCGTAAGCGCTGAATGGCGGCTTTGACCTGTGCAGGAGCAGCACCACCTACATGATTTCTTGCAGCGACTGAACCTTCTAGTGTTAAGACTGCATGAATATCATCTGCTATCAAGGGTGAGAAAGCTTGCAATTCTTTGGTGGAGAGGTCAGCAAGATCGCATCCACGTTCTACACAATGCCGCACTGCCATGGCAACTGCTTCATGTGCATCGCGGAAAGGCAGGCCTTTCTTGACTAAATAATCAGCGAGATCAGTGGCAGTAGCATAACCTTGTAAAGCTGCTGCACGCATAGCGTCTGCTTTAACGTGTATACCAGTCGCCATATCAGCAAAGATACGCAGGGTATCGATGAGTGTGTCCACTGTGTCAAACAAAGGTTCTTTATCTTCTTGATTATCTTTGTTGTAGGCGAGCGGTTGTCCCTTCATTAAAGTTAACAAGCCAACTAAGTGCCCATTTACTCGACCAGTTTTACCGCGTGCTAGTTCGGGTACATCTGGATTTTTTTTCTGCGGCATGATGGAAGAGCCAGTACAAAAACGATCGGCAATATCAATAAAGCCTACACGTGGACTCATCCAGATAATCAACTCTTCAGATAAACGTGAAATATGCGTCATGATCAATGCGGCGGCGGCACAAAACTCGATAGCAAAGTCACGATCAGAGACAGCATCTAAAGAGTTATGGCAGACATCATCAAAACCCAATGTCTTAGCAACACGCTCTCTATCGATAGGAAAGGAGGTGCCAGCTAATGCTGCTGCACCCAATGGCAAGCGATTAATACGTTTTCTGCAATCGGTTAAACGTTCTGCATCGCGACCAAACATTTCTACATACGCCAACATGTGGTGTCCAAACGTGACTGGTTGCGCTACTTGCATATGCGTGAAGCCAGGCATGATGGTATCAGAATGTTTTTCCGCTAAATCGATTAAAGCCATTCGTAGATCACGAATCAATTTATTAATATCATCAATCGCAGCACGTAAATAAAGTCGTATATCTGTCGCTACTTGATCATTACGTGAGCGACCAGTATGTAAACGTTTACCTGCGTCACCGACTAATTCAGTGAGGCGCTTTTCTATATTCAGATGTACATCTTCTAGATCCAGTAGCCACTCAAATTTACCGTGAGTGATTTCTTCCTGAATTTGCGCCATGCCTCGTTGAATATCGGCATGGTCTTGTGCGCTAATGATTTGTTGATGCGCTAGCATTTCAGCATGCGCAAGCGAGCCTTGAATATCAAATTGTGCAAGTCTATGATCAAAAAATACCGAAGCTGTATAGCGTTTCACTAAATCCGATACGGGCTCTGAAAATCGAGCGGACCATGCTTCACTTTTTTTGGAAAACTGTTCTGTCATATGATGTCTTTAGGGGTGTCTTATGTGCTGCAAATCGTTAAATTACTGAATTAATTGAAATTATAAGGTAGCAAGCTTAAATCCTAGATTTATCAACCTGTATTGCGTAAACCTGCTGCGATACCGTTGATGGTCAGATGTATGCCTCTATGAACGCGAATATCAGCTTTACGACCATCATCTTTCCATGAGCGATGGCGTTTAATAAGCTCTACTTGTAAATGGTTCAGTGGATCGAGATATGCAAAACGATTTTTAATCGATCTAGCTAAGGTAGGATTATTTGCCAATCTTTCACGCACTCCTGTCACTTGCGACAAGCAATCAATAGCGAGCGCATGTTCAGTTGCGATGCGTTTAAAGATTTGATTACGTAATTTTTTATCGGCGACTAAACCTGCGTAGCGCGATGCAACGGCTAAATCCGTTTTCGCTAACACCATATCCATATTCGCTAAGAGAGTAGAGAAGAATGGCCATTCCTTATGCATAGCACGTAGCAGCGCAATTTTTTTAGTTTTGCTCAGTGAGCTGTCTTGTTCTAGCCATGTTGAGACGGCACTGCCAAAGCCATACCAACCGGGTAACAAGAGACGACATTGTCCCCAAGAGAACCCCCATGGAATAGCACGTAAATCTTCTATGCGTCGAGTGGATTTTCTAGAAGCAGGTCGCGAACCAATATTCAATTCAGCAATTTCAGCAATCGGCGTGGCTGCAAAAAAATAATCAGTAAAGCCAGGTGTTTCATAGACTAAATTCCGATAAGCGCGATACGCTAATTCGGAAAGTTCTTCCATCACACTTTCAAATTCAGCGAGACGCTTTGCGCGTTTGCCTTCTGTTAGTGCAGGCATCAAACTCGCTTCCATCACAGCTGCAACTACTAATTCAAGATTACGACGGCCGATTTCAGGATTAGAAAATTTAGACGCAATAATTTCACCTTGTTCAGTCAATCTAAATTGGCCATTCACAGTGCCACTAGGTTGCGCCAAAATAGCTTCATGGCTAGGACCGCCTCCACGACCAACTGTGCCGCCGCGTCCGTGGAATAAGCGTAGTTTGACTTTATGTTTGCTGAAAATTTTCACGAGCTCAGTTTCAGCTTTGTAGAGTTCCCAGTTTGATGTGAGAAATCCCCCATCTTTATTTGAGTCGGAATAACCTAGCATGACTTCTTGTAGTTCACCTTGCTGACGAACGAGTGCGCGTATTTCAGGAATAGAGAGCAAACCATCCATAATCTCAGCAGCTACACGCAAATCAGGAATCGTTTCAAACAAGGGAATCACCATGAGCTCCGCTTCTTGTTTGCCGCTTTGAAGATCAGTGCGAAATAGTCCCGTTTCTTTTTGTAGTAAAAATACTTCTAATAGATCAGACACACTTTCAGTGTGAGAAATAATGTAATTACGTATCGCTCTGCTACCAAATTGTTTGCGTATGCTACGCGCCATTTGCAAAATAGTTAATTCAGATTGTGTCAGATCTGAATATTCCGTATACGGCGAATACAATAAGCGTGGTTGTTGCAATTGGCTAAGGAGACATGCAATTTTTTCGGCTTCACTTAGACTTGCATAATCTGGCGTTACTTTTGCCGACTTAAATAATTCTGTTAAAACTTGTTCATGTACATCTGAACTTTGGCGCATGTCTAAGGTGGCGAGATGAAAGCCAAAAATTTGTACAGCACGTTGTAAGGCATGCAAGCGTTTACGAATTAAAGCAGCGCCATGATTCGCAGTCAGAGATGCAGCAATAATGTCTAAGTCTTGTGAAAATTCTTCGGCATGTTCGTAAGGCTCCAAGACACCGACTTCCTTGCGTTGAATGGTAATGCCTAGTTTTCTCGCTGTAGCAGCCAGTCGTGCATACACACTAATTAAGGCGCGTCGATAGGGTTCATCCGTACGATGGGGTGAATTATCTGGTGAAGCTTCTGCCATTGCTTGTAGTGCAGGGCTCACTGCAACAAGTAGCGTAGAGATAGAGAGTTCTGCGCCCAGTGCATGCACTTCTTCACAATAAAAATCAAGAATGGTCGTAGATTGTCGTGACATGGCTTGCGCCATCGTGCCTGCATTGACATTAGGATTGCCGTCTCTATCGCCGCCTATCCAGCTACCCATTTGTACAAAGGGAGGTAATCCACTTTTCTTTGCGCGTGAATTTTTAGATGAATACGATGTGCCTAATTCTGTTTCTATGTCATCAAATAAGCCAGGTAATTCGCGCAGAAAAGTAATGCGATAGTAAGAGAGCGCGTTATCAATTTCATCTTCCACAGTGAGTTTGGAATAACGCAGCATACGTGTTTGCCACAAGGTAGCTATTTCAGCATGTAGCAACTCTAGATTGCGCGCTCGTTCAGTTGGTGTGAGTGGTAAGTCACGCACTGCAAGCAAGCGAGCGATTTCACGTTCTGCATCCAATATACTTTTACGTTGCACTTCCGTAGGATGCGCAGTTAATACAGGTGAAATCAATGCTTCAGAAAAAAATCCCTGCACTGTAGAAGCGGACACACCTGCATCATGTAATTTTGTAAGGGTAGAAGCAATGCTGCCTGATTGTGATGCGGAGCCAGCTAATAAATGCGCACGTCGTCTACGATTATGATGTTGATCCTCAGCGATATTAGCGAGATGAGAAAAATAAGAAAACGCACGCACTACGGAATTTGTTTGATCTCGCGTCAGTTTTTTTAATAATTTATCGAGATCAGCGCCCGCAGCAGGATCCGATTCACGACGAAAACGCACTGCAGTTTGACGTATGGTCTCCACCACATGAAAGACTGCCTCGCCTTCTTGATGTCGAAGTACATCGCCAAGTAATCTTCCGAGTAAACGAATATCTTCTTTTAGCGGTGCATCTTTATCAGATTTGATTGCGCTGCGTGAGGTTTTAGGTGAGTGAGTAGTGTGAGTTGCCATGGCTAATAGTTGAGCTAGTAAGGCATAGTCGGAATGCGTGTGCAAATTGAAGCAGCATGACGGCGCATTGCTTTTGTTGCAGTTAACTTAATACGGATCATTCAACAGGGTTAGTAGTCACAGCAATGGTCGCCTTGTTCTAGATGAAGTGGTAGTCATGCGGACTTAGGCTGTAGAGCTGCATGATAGAATTCACGAAATCTTTTTAGCAAGGCAAACTAGGTCGGAAACTTGTCGACCAATTATTCAAAGGGGTTGTGGTGAACGCATCGTTTTCTGGGAAATTGGTGATCGCTACGCGCGAGAGTCGACTCGCCATGTGGCAAGCTGAAACCGTCCGCGACCGCTTGCTTGAATTATATCCCCACAGTACCGTCGAAATACTAGGAATGACGACGCGTGGCGACCAAATTTTAGACCGTACCTTGTCTAAAGTCGGCGGCAAGGGCTTGTTCGTCAAAGAACTCGAAGTCGCTATGCAAAATGGGGAAGCTGATCTTGCGGTGCATTCCTTAAAAGATGTGCCCATGGAGCTACCACAAGGCTTTGAGCTCGCCGCCGTATTAGAACGGGAAGATCCACGTGATGCATTTGTCTCCAATGATTTTGCTAGTTTAGATGCCTTGCCTGATGGCGCTATTGTCGGTACCAGTAGTTTGCGTAGACAAGCGCTGATTGCTGCGCGTTTCCCTAAGTTGGTTATTCATCCATTACGCGGCAATTTGGATACGCGTTTATCTAAGTTGGATCGCGGTGAATATGCCGCCATTATTTTGGCAGCGGCTGGCTTAAAAAGACTGGGAATGGCTACACGCATAAGATCATTTATCGCGCCTGAACAAAGTCTGCCAGCCCCAGGTCAGGGTGCAATGGCGATTGAAGTAAGGTCTGGTCGCCCTGAATTGTTAGCATTACTCGCTCCGTTGAATCACACTGATAGTGAACGTGCAGTCAGGGCGGAACGCACGCTTTCTCGAAACTTCGGTGGCAGTTGCCAGATTCCTTTGGCTGCTTTTGCCACGATAGACAAAGATGTCATGACCTTACGCGCTATGGTGGCAACACCTGATGGTAAGCGTATCGCTCAAGCTTCAATTCATGGACCAGCTGACAATCCTGAAGCACTAGGACATGAGATTGCAGATGCGCTGCTTGCGCAAGATGCAAAGTCGATTCTTGCTGCATGTGAGAATGAAGCGAGTGGGGACTCTGCAGCTTAAGCTCGTTAATAAGCTAGTGCTTGCAAGCAGATCGTTTAGCTCTGTTTGCAAGGTATGCAAACAGCCATTTTCTGGTGTCGAGTCTCACATGTGGACGAATAAGCAGTGAAACCTGTAGTCATAACCAGACCTGCTGCACAGTCAGAGTCCTTGGCTGTGCGTCTCTCCGAATCCGGCTGTCCAGTGCGGATTTTTCCCTTGTTAGCTATTCAACCCCTGACTGATACAACTGAGTTAACTGCTACCTTAAGTAAGTTAACGGACTTTGCCATGGTGGCTTTTGTAAGTCCGAATGCGATTGATGCTGTATTTGCTCATCTCACAGTCTGGCCTAAGAGTGTGATTGCAGCCGTGGTGGGAGAGGGTAGTCGATTAGCTCTGGCACGTCATGGAGTAAGCGATGCAAATGCCAGCATTATTTCTCCACGTGACAAGCAGCGTACCGACTCTGAAACTTTACTGATGGAGTTAGATCTCCCTGCTTTGCGCGGCAAAAAAGTATTGATTGTGAGAGCTGAAAGCGGTCGCGAATTATTAGCCGATCAATTACGCGCAGCTGGCGTTGAAGTAGAACAGTTGGTGGCATATCAACGTCAGGCACCGGCACTGACTGAGGCACTATTAGCAGAGCTGCATGCCTTATTAGCTGAGGAAAATGACTGGGTTATCACCAGCTCTGAGGCTCTGCGTTTTCTCAAGCAGATGGTCGAGCAAGCAGCAAATTCAGCAGGTTGGCAGATTTTGCAAAACAAAACCCTGATTGTTCCTCATCCACGGATAGAAGAAACTGCCAAAGAATTAGGATTTACCCACACAATTCTGTGTGGATCAGGCGACGAAGCCTTGTTTAGCGCGATACAATCTCGCTCATGACTGAACAGCACTCATCCCCAACTCCAGAAAACGCCTCTGTCTCAAAAGCGGCGTCGGACACCTCCGCAATTGTCTCTCCACCGCCTGTGAAACGTCGGCGCTGGTTAGAGATAGGACTGATATTACTTGCCGCGTTGCTCTTATTAGAGTGGTGGAGCGCAAGTAGCAGTGTGGCTAACTTACGCCGTGAATTAGCGCAGCGTTTACTCAGTGGCGATACCTTAAATACGCAAACTAAGCTGATTGCAAATCGGGTCGATGAAGAAGTCAAAGTCTTGCAAGGTAAAGTTTCTCTGTTAGAGGCAAGACAAGCAGAATCACAGGGGCAGCAAGCAGCACTAGAACAGTTGTATCAAGATTTAGCAAAAAATCGTGATGACTGGGCCATCGCTGAGGTAGAGCAAGTCTTATCAACAGCAAGCCAGCAATTACAACTAGCCGGCAATGTACGTGGCGCATTGATTGCCTTGCAAAACGCAGACAACCGTTTAGCACGCACTGATAGACCGCAATTTATAGCGATACGTCGCGCAATTGCAAAAGATATAGAAAACATTAAAAGTTTACCTAGCGTAGATTTAACAGGAACAGCTGTTCGTCTCGATGCATTAGTAGCGCAAATCGATACCCTGCCTTTGTTAGCAGATGAAAAGCCTGCTGTCGTTGCTGCTACGCCTAAGAGTCAATTAGCACAGGTAAAACGCGATGCTAAATCTGGTGTTGCGCAAGAAGACTGGCGCACAACTTTGCAAGGATATTGGCAAGGTTGGAGTAGCGATATGTGGAGAGAGATTCAACAGTTAGTACGAGTTCGTTCTGTGAATACGCCTGAGGCATTACTACTTTCTCCAGGTGAAGCATTTTTTGCGCGTGAAAATATAAAGTTACGTCTCTTGAATGCACGACTTGCACTCTTGTCGCGGAATGACACCGCATTCCGAGCAGATTTAAATGAAGCAGATCGCGCATTGCAACGTTACTTCGATACGAAAGCGCGTCAGACTCAAGCTGCTCGTGAAGTGATTAAGCAATTGCAAACGAATGTGCTGAGTATAGAAATGCCGACTCTTTCGAATAGCTTGGCCGCTTTGCATCATTCACGGCCACGGCCCTGAGTTGAACTGTAGCCCTAATAAAAAACACATCCCATGCGATTCTTTCTTTGGCTAATGACATTGTTTGCTGCGGCCATTGGTCTTGCAGTGTTGGCGCGTTTTAATCCTGGAAACGTGGTGTTGTTTTATCCACCGTATCGTGTGGATGTATCACTGAATTTCTTTCTCTTTTTGCTCACTACTGGTTTCGCTTTATTATTTTTTCTCATTAATACCGTTCGCTTGACCATGGATATGCCAGGGCGGGTTAGTCAATATCGCTTAGAGAAAAGTCAGCGTGAATCAGGACGTGCATTAATCGATTCTTTAAAAGCTTATTTAGAAGGGCGTTATGGCCAAGCTGAAAAATCAGCAGCGCGTGCAACGCAATTGCCAGAGAATGAAGGCCTAGCTGCCTTACTAGCGGCACGCTCTGCGCATCGATTGCAACAAGCAGCACGTCGAGATGCATGGTTGTTGCAATCACAAAAAGATCCGGCTTTACGTAATGCACGGTTGATGACCACCATAGAATTATTAACAGAAGAAAGTCGCGATAGCGACGGTGCACTACTCGCACTAGAAGAATTAAATGCGAGTGGTATTCGTCATATACAAGCATTACGACTTGCTTTGCGAGTAAATCAACATAAGCGGAATTGGCAGGAAGTATTGAGACTTGTACGTTTGCTAGATAAACGTCAGGCACTGCATCCTACTTTGTCGCAACGTTTACGTGATCTCGCTTATGAATCTTTGCTTCCGAATGCGGCGCATGATGCAGATACGTTAAAGAATTTCTGGACTAAAGTGCCATCCTCTGACAAAACCAGTCCAGCTACAGCAGTCGTTGCTGCATCAGCTTATATGTCGATAGGATTGCAACAAGATGCAGCTAGCATTATAGAAAAAGCATTGTCAGTAAACTGGGATGTGCGTTTATTAAAAACCTATCGTTTATGTGCTGCGCCTGAAGGTACGGCCACCTTGTTAGCGCAAATTGAATTTTGTGAAAACTGCTTACGTGAACATCCGAATGATGCTGAATTAAGTTTGACCTTAGGTGCATTCTGTTTGCGCCAAAAATTATGGGGCAAAGCGCAACGTCATTTAGATCATGCTTTGTCTGATGCTAA
>CANGLD010000056.1 GCA_947454475.1 Oxalobacteraceae bacterium | reverse complement strand
CGGCATCTCGCATGCAGTCATGCTTGCCTCTCCTTCTGATTTAGCAGATTTCGCATTAGGCTTTTCATTAACCGAGGGCATACTGCACGACGCCTCTGAGTTATATGAATGTGAAGTCGTAGAACAAGAACAAGGCATGCTAGTGCAAATGCAGATCGCAGCTGAACGGTTCGTGCAGTTAAAAAATAAACGCCGTAATCTCACTGGACGCACAGGTTGTGGTTTATGTGGCGCTGAATCACTAGATCATGCGATTCGCCATCCTTCCCCTGTGAATCATCAGCATGTCATGCAAGCTAGCTTATTGTTTGCTGGCATGCAGGCTATGCAGGAATTACAGCCCCTACAACAACGTAGCGGCGCAACCCATGCGGCAGCGTGGATGGATGCGAATGGCATGATTAGCTGTGTACGTGAAGATGTAGGTCGCCATAATGCACTGGATAAGTTAATTGGCGCTTTAATTCAAGCGAAAACTAATTTTACTCAAGGCGCAGTCTTCATCACCAGTCGTGCTAGTTATGAAATGGTACAAAAAGCAGCCAGTATGAATATAGGCATTCTTGCTGCGCTTTCTGCACCGACTAGTCTTGCTATCAAATTAGCAGAAGAAGCGAATGTCACACTCGCTGGTTTTGTGAAGCGAGACTCGCATGTTATCTATGCACATCCTGAACGCCTACTCGTGAACTAAATAAATCAAACTGGAATCAAACTATGGACCCGAATAATCTCATCAATATGGCAAATAAAATCGGCACTTTCTTCGAAAGCATGCCAGATCAAAAACAAGCCTTGGCAGATATCGCTGGTCATATCAAACGCTTTTGGGCTCCTCCTATGCGACAAGCGATTATTGCCAGCATCGATAATAAACAAGATGGAGAAATGCTCGCGATTGTTCGTGAAGCACTCATCACGCATCGCTCTACGATACTCTAAATTATTTGATACTTCCAGTGGATACGCCACAACCACTATCATCACTACTGCATCGCTATTCATTAGGCGGTAAAGATCTGGCTGAACCAGGTCCCACTAAAGATGAATTGCAATTGATTGCACAAGCTGCTCTGCGTGCACCTGATCATAGCGAACTCATCCCTTTTCGCTTTGTCATTGTGGAAGGATTAGCGCGTGAACGTTTAGCTGATCTATTTGAAGATTATGCAAAACGTGAAGGCAAGTCAGAAGTGTCATGCAATATCGAACGTTCACGTGCACTACATGTGCCTGTCACCATTGCAGTTGTTGCACGCATCGATCTTTCCCATCCACTCGTTCCTGCACATGAACAATGGGCGTGTATAGGTGGCGCGATTACGAATACATTAAACGCATTACACGCCATGGGCTATGCTGGAAAAATGCTGAGTGGTGGCAAAGTGCGTGATCAAGCTTTGAATCAGGCTTTTTGTCAAACCGGAGAAACGCTAGTGGGATGGATAGTCGTAGGCACACCTATCAAACCACCACGCGCAAAAACGCAAAAATCAACAGATAAAATTCTAAGTTGGTTTTAGTTTAAATTTAAATTTACTTCACATGCGCTCGATTACGCAGCGCTAATCGTATCTACAATTTACAAATATCATTGTAGGGCCGATTAGCATAGCGTAATCGGCCGCAATCACTCACCAATACTTAGGATAATTTTTCTCTGGCTGTAAATTGTTATAGATCAGCGCAACCAGCACGATCAATACAGCACCCACTAAAGTAGGGAATAACAAAAAAGACCAAGCAGGTTGTGCCAACATCACAATCACAGGATTGCTCGCTGCAGGTGGATGAGGTGTACGTGTCAACATCATGAGTGCAACGGCACAGGCAACTGCTAATGCCATGCTCCACCAATGTGCTCCTGCGATGTTCAAGAACAGGAGTCCTGAAAAAGTCGACAATAAATGCCCAACAATCACATTGCGTGGCTGAGCAAAAGGTACATCAGCAAAACCAAACACAATCATGCAGCTCGCACCGAACGAACCCATAATGAATGCTAAGGCACCATATTCAGCAAATGCTCCTAACACTGCAATGGCAATAAACGCTCCAATTGCTGCAAGCAGAATAATTTTTAATGCTGGTTTAGGTGGCAAAGGCGCACCACCTTTTAAACGCTGAAGAAACGACATACTCTTCTCCTTAAAACTAGTCGTTACAAAAAAATACCCCAGCAAGATGACTGAGGATAGATAAACTCAATTTACTCGATAACTTCAATCTCTTAAGTACGATTACGCTGCGCTAATCGTAACTACAAATTCATCAAATCGCGCATGCCGTTGTAGGGACGATTAGTGAAACGTAATCGTCCGAAAAAATTCAACCATAAAAAAACCCCGGCTCTGATGACCGGGGTATTTCATGTAACGCTTACAAAAAATTATTTAAATAATACTGCTGACTTTTGTAGTGTGACCCAAATGCCATAAGCCAGTGGTAAACCAACAGCTAACCAAGCAAACACAGCTATCACTTTGCTACTCTCGCCTGCTTCACTATTCGTGCCACTGTTAGCTGCAGCGAGTGATACTTCACGCGCATGCTTTTTCTCTTCAGCTAATTCTTCAGGTGACATGAAATGATGATCTGCTACAGGACGAACTAGTAAGTTCGCAATTAAACCTACGACCAACATTCCTGCCAACACATAAAAGATAGGGCTATAGATTTGATCAAAAGGTACTTTTGCTTCTTGACGCATGTCATGCATGTAGTTCACCACCACTGGCCCTAAGATACCTGCAGTCGACCATGCAGTCAGTAGACGACCATGAATCGCGCCGACAAATTGCGTTCCAAACATATCAGCCAAATACGCAGGAATCGTGGCAAATCCTCCACCATACATAGAAGCGATCACCACAAAACATGCGACAAATAATGCGAGTGATTTGGAAGAAGCAGCACTCGATGCAATCACATACAGTGCAATACCCAATAAGAAGAAAATGTAATAGGTTTGTTTACGACCTAGTTTGTCGGATGAAGAAGCCCAGACAAAACGACCACCGATATTAAAGAGTGAAATCAAACCTACGAAACCTGCGCCGATTGCAACTGCACCAGCTAGTAATGCTTTATCCGCTTTGAGATCAGCAAAACCTAAATCCACTTGACCAATTAATGCGCCACCAAAGGTTTCTTGCAACATAGGTGAAGCTGCACCGATGACACCAATACCTGCTGATACATTCATACAAAGTATGACCCACAAGAGCCAGAACTGCGGTGTCTTGTGTGCATTTTTTAAATGCACATGGTGAGCTGCAATCATGGCATTGGTTTTTGCATTTTGTGGTGGCTCCCATCCTTCAGGCTTCCAACCAGTTGCTGGTACACGATAACCAAACGCACCTGCCAACATAAAGACGGAATAGATTACAGCGAGTGTGACAAAGGTTTGCCATACACCTGGTTCAGTTGGCGTTGCATATTTCGCCATCAGCATAGTTGCGAGTGGTGAACCTATCATTGCACCACCACCAAAGCCCATGATGGCCATACCGGTCGCCATACCACGACGATCTGGAAACCATTTAATGAGCGTAGAGACAGGTGAGATATAACCTAAGCCGAGTCCAATTCCACCTATGATGCCGGAGCCTATCCACAGCATCCATAACTGGTGGTGATATACACCTATAGCGGAAATCAACAGACCACCGCACCAGCATAAGGCTGAAACAAAACCTGCCTTACGCGGACCAGCACGCTCTAACCAACCGCCCCAGACGGCTGCTGAGCAACCCAGCACAACGAAGAACAAGGTATACATCCAGCCCAAGTCAAATTGGGTCCAGTTACAGTCCGTCGCAAATAAGGCGCGCCATGTACCGGCAAGCTTGTCGCCAAAAGTTGAAGCGCCTGCAGCACAAGACAACAGAGGTGCGCCATCTGGACCTACCAGGGCATTACCCAATGGTTTCCAGAACACAGAAAAACCATAAGCCATACCAATACAGAGATGAATTGCTAAGGCAGCTGGTGGGACTAACCACCGATTAAAACCTGAACCTGCAATCGTACGTTCCTTCGCCAACCAATCCGATAAAGCCATGTCCCCTCCGAAAAGTGACGCCCTAAGACGACCACGAAATATGTTATTTTTTACCAGTCAATGCGCTGATATTCAAAACGTCTGATAGAGTAGCGCAATCTTGTATTTAAACCTAGTACCGGTTATTTTGCACCGCAATATGTAAGCCATAACATTATGTTCAAAGTCCGCATCAACCCTCATTGGGAAATCGCTAAAGGCAAAGAAGATGCCCTAGATACGGCGGTTTTGCTTTCACTCTTGCGCGCCATAGAAGAAACCGGCTCTATCGCCCGCGCAGCTGAAATCGTGGACTTATCCTATCGCTATGCTTGGGGCATTCTGCGTAATGCAGAAACTCTGTTTGGCCACAGCTTGATGGAAACCGGACGCGGTCGTGGCACACGCCTCTCCAAACTGGCAGAAAAATTAATTTGGGCCGATCGTCGCGTTAACGCCAGACTCTCTCCCACCTTAGACAGTTTGGCATCGGAGTTAGAAACCGAACTAGAAAAAATGATAGGCAATCCGACCAAACAAATTCGTTTGGATGCCAGTCATGGCTTTGCGGTCGCTGCGTTTTTACGTCAAGCAGGTGAAGTCGGATTACAAATCGATCTGCACTATCGCAATAGTAATGATGCCGTTGCATCGCTTTCACGCGGTGAAGCAGATTTAGCAGGCTTTCATGTGCCGCTAGGAGAATTCCAAGCACACGCCATGCAACACTACGGCAAACTCTTGAATGGAAAAACCCATCAGCTCATACAACTCGCCGTACGCGTACAAGGATTGTTTGTTAATCCAGGCAATCCACTCAACATAAAAGATCTGAATGATCTCACTCGTTCTGATGTACGTTTTGTGAATCGACAAGCAGGCTCTGGTACCCGTATGTTGTTAGAGTTAATGCTGAATAAACTCGGTATTTCACCAACTCAAATCATAGGCTATGAAAATACAGAGTTCACCCACTCTGCTGTTGCCGCTTTTATTGCAAGTGGCATGGCAGATGTAGGCATAGGGGTACAAACTGCAGCCGCACGATTTAAGTTGGACTTCATTCCACTGCTCAAAGAGCGCTATTTCTTTGCGCTACCCTCTGATGCATTAGGCAAACCTGAAATGCGCCAAGTGATTGAAGTGATGTGCTCTGACGCTTATAGATCCGCTGTCAATCAATTGCCTGGTTATGATGCAAGCGAAACCGGAACGATCTTGACACTAGAACAGGCTTTTGGCGGATCACGCTAAATTATTCATCGTGATCACATCACAACTCATCACGGGACTCATACTTGCTGGAGGACGTGGCATGCGTATGGGTGGCGTCGATAAAGGTTTGCAAACGCTACAAGGCAAACCCATGATTGCGCATGTCATCTTAAGACTGCAGCCGCAAGTCGATCGCATCATGATTAATGCGAATCAAAATCAAGATCGCTATCGTGAATTTAATTTACCAGTTTGGTCAGATGTAGAAAACAATTTCGCAGGTCCACTAGCAGGAATGCAAGCGGGCTTAATCCATTGCGAAACTGCTTATCTGCTGACTGTGCCGTGTGACACTCCCATGCTGCCCACTGACTTAGTTGCAAAATTAGCGAGAGCATTAGAACAAAGTCAGGCAGACATAGCGGTCGCCAATACTAAAGATCGTGATCATCTACAACGCCAACCTGTGTTTTGTTTGATGAAAAAAACTGTGCTCACGAATTTAACTTCAGCACTCGCTCGTGGTGTGCGTAAAGTCGATCAGTGGTTAGCAGAAAATAAAACTATAAACGTCGTGTTTGATGATGAGGCTGCTTTTGCTAATATCAACACGCTAGAAGAATTACAACGCAGTGAGTCACATACTTAGAGATAGTGACTTTATATGAACGCATCGACATCACCCACTATGACTAAAAAGACAGGTCCATTAGCTGGCATACGCATCATAGAAATGGTGGGCTTAGGCCCTGCTCCATTTTGCGCCATGATGTTAGCGGACATGGGTGCTGAAGTCATACGCATACACTCTAAACACGGCAAGCCTGCTTTTCCTATGTTGAATACACGCTTTGATGTGTTAGCGCGTGGTCGTCGTTCACTCTCTATCGATTTAAAAAAACCAGGTGCTGTGGAAGTTTTACTCCATCTCATAGAACAAGCAGATGGTTTAATTGAAGGATTTCGTCCAGGTGTGATGGAACGATTAGGTTTGTCTCCTGAAGTTTGTCATGCTCGTAACGCAAAATTAATTTATGGTCGTATGACAGGTTGGGGACAAACAGGTCCACTCGCCCACGCTGCAGGTCATGATGTAAATTATGCTGCCTTATCAGGTGCCTTACATGCAATTGGTGATGATCGTTTTCCCCCACCGATTCCATTGAATCTGATAGCTGATTTTGGTGGTGGTGGCATGATGCTCGCCTTTGGTATGGTATGCGCACTACTGGAATGTAAAAGCTCTGGCCAAGGTCAAGTTATTGATGCAGCGATGACAGATGGCAGCATTGCATTAACAGGTATCTTTCATGGTTTCATGGCCGCAGGTGCATGGCGCAATCAACGTCATGCAAATTTCTTAGATGGTGCTGCACCATATTATGATAACTATCGCTGTGCAGATGGTAAGTACGTGAGCATAGGTGCAATCGAACCACAATTCTATGCGCTATTGCGAGAAAAAATCGGGGCGCATGATGCCGCATTTGATCATCCCCATGATCAATCCACTTGGCCACAACAAAAAGAAAAGATGGCTGCTATTTTTATGACTAAGACGCGAGATGAATGGTGTGCCTTATTAGAAGGCAGCGATGCCTGTTTTTCACCTGTATTAGATTGGCAAGAAGCGATTGACCATCCGCACAATCGTGCTCGAGCAGCATTTATAGAAGTCGAAGGTGTCACGCAGCCTGCTCCTGCGCCGCGCTTTTCACGCACCAATCCATCGCAACCGCATGCTGCAGTTGCTGCAAATGCGAATACAGAAGATATACTCAGAGAATGGGGAATCAGTACTGAAACCATCAGTCAGCTTGCTGCAAGTGGAGCGATTTAAAATACACCTACTTCATTAAAAAAATAATTTATGACTGAACTCGTAAAAGTAGAACACCATCCACACGGTCTTGTTGAGGTAAGCCTCAATCGCCCCGACAAAATGAATGCCATCACACCTGCTATGTTTGATGCACTCATCGCTGCAGGTGAAGCATTAATCCATCAGCCTGGATTACGCTGTGTCGTATTACGTGGAGAAGGTAAAGCATTTTGTGCTGGTTTAGATCTTTCCAACTTTGAAGATCTGCGCGCAGGCACGAGCAAACTGAATACCGATAAACTCACAGAACGTACGCATGGTGATTCAAATCGTTTTCAACGTGTTGCGACTGTATGGCGTGATATTCCCGTGCCTGTCATTGCAGCATGTCATGGTGTCGTGTTTGGAGGTGGCTTGCAAATCGCCTTAGGTGCAGATATGCGTTTCATCACAGCAGATGCCAAAGTCTCCATCATGGAAATTAAATGGGGACTCGTACCCGACATGGCAGGTATGATTTTTTTACGCGAACTTATGCGTAGCGATGTGGCACGTGATCTCATTTTTTCAGGACGCATACTGTCAGGCACAGAAGCAGTGCAACTGGGTTTAGCAACACGCACTTGTGCCGACCCTTTAGCAGATGCAATGCAATATGCCTCTGAGATTACGCAAAAAAGTCCACAAGCCATACGCGCTGCAAAACGTTTATTAAATAGCTGGTCCATTAAAGATGATGCTGGATTACTGTTAGCAGAAGCAGAAGAGCAGAGTCATTTAATCGGCAGTGCTGAACAGTTAGAAGCTGTGATGGCAAATCTAGAAAAACGTTCCCCACATTTTGTTGATCCGACCTGAGAGTAAAACATGACTAAGAACGATCCAGTTCAATTACTGATTAATGATGGTATCGCTACGATTACGTTGAATGATCCAACTAAACTCAACGCTTTGTCTATTCCGTTGATTGATAATTTTATGTCTGTCACGGAGCAATTACGTAAAAATAAATCTATCCGTGTACTTCGTATCACAGGCTCAGGCAAGGCATTTTCAGCAGGCGCTGATTTATCTAGTATGAATGCCACCGAAACGCATGTAGGTAAACAGACGCGTGGTGAATGGACAGATGAATTAATGCGTACGCGTCACAACAAAATGATTGCTGACTTACGCAGCCTGCCCTTTCCTATTTTGACGATATTAAATGGCCCCGTTGCAGGAGGTAGTGTCGGTATCGCCTTTGCTGCTGACATCGTGATTGCAGCACGTTCCGCTTATATTTATTTACCATTCATGTCAGCACTAGGCATAGCACCTGACATGGGTTCGAGTTGGTTTTTACCGCGCTTGATCGGCACAGGTCGTTCTATCGCTATGACCTTGTTAGGTAATCGCGTGAGTGCTGATCAAGCAGCCTCATGGGGCATGATTTGGTCTTGTGTGGATGACAGCGATCTCGAAGCTGAAGCAGAAAAACTGACTGCACGCTTATTTAATTTACCTGCGCATGCAGCGATGGAAACGCGTGCCATCTTTGATGCATCGCTACACAACACCCTACAACAACAACTTGATTACGAGCGCTCACGTCAAAGTGAATTAATCGACAGGCCAGAATTTACTGAAGGTGTGCGCGCTTTCATGTCTAAGCGCCCTCCTGCTTTTCCACGCAAGTAAATCGCTATCAACTCACCAGTACTGCATGCGGTACTGGTGAAACTGACATGCGTTCCTCATCGTACTTCAAGCATGCGATCGAGGTTTAGAGTGTTTATCGCTGATACGAAATTTATTACGTCTATCTCCCATGATGTGGCGTAATTCTGCGATTGATAATGCACTCACTTCATGCATACGTATTAATAGCGATGCTGTCACTGGTAATCGTCTATGCCGAATTTTACTAATCACAGGCGGCGATACTTCTAATGTGCGTGAGAGCGCTGCATCATTTTTTAAATTCAGTTTATTCAGCAAAGCTGCAAGTAGTAGATCTGGGTCGTAACGCTGTAGTTGTACGACGTTGTGATATTCCATAGATTCCTCATGCAAGTGTGGGAAAACAGCATGAATTCTGACCCACTAACATCTTTAGTTGTTGAGGCAACACAACGCAAGGCCTAGCACGCCGTATGACCACACCACTCGCTGCGTCAGCGCAAGTGATTTGCAATAGGGAGTGCTGTCTTGTATTTGACCTGCTTGAGCGCAAAGCTAGACTTAATGTTTTTGATACCTGGAATTTTTGTTAAATGCTCGAGTATGAAATACTCTAACGATTGAATATCCTGCACGACGATGCGCAATAAGTAATCTTCATCCCCTGTCATGAGATACACCTCCATGACTTCATCAAAATGACTCACTGCTTTTTCAAATCGCTCTAAAGCACCTGACTCTTGTTTTTCCAATGACACACGCACAAACACATTCACTTTAAGACCCAATGCGTGAGGATCAACTAAAGCGACGTAATGTGAAATCACGCCTTCACTCTCCAAATGCTTCACTCGCGCTAAGGTAGGCGAAGGAGATAGACCTATCTTGGTCGCTAATTCCACATTACTAAGACTAGCATCTTGCTGCAAAGAGCTCAGTATAGATAAATCGGTTTTATCAAAATTAATCATGTTTTTATTCCGATAATTTTAAATTAATCAGCATTTTATGCTTAATTTAGTGATTATTGCGGATTTTTAAGCAGCACATGCTGTCAAATAAAGATTACCTTATTGGCATCCTAAAACCAAAACGCACACTGCATTTTCAACGGAGCCAGTATGGACATGAGTCAACCTCAGGGCATAACAGATAAGCTTGATAGTGAGCCGCAAGAAACAGCTGAATGGATAGCGTCTCTGCAATCCGTGTTGGAAACTGCAGGTCCTGCACGTGCGCGCTTTTTGTTATCGAAATTATCGACTGCTGCCAGAGAAGCTGGTTTGCAATGGCGCGATGCACGCAATACGCCTTACATCAACACCATACGCGCCAGTGATGAACCACCCTATCCTGGCGGATCCGATGCTCTCGCCCTAGAAGAAAAATTAGCCGGCATTATGCGTTGGAATGCATTGGCCATGGTAGTGAGAGCAAACCGTGCTTATGGTGAACTCGGTGGTCACATTGCTAGCTATGCATCCGCAGCTGATTTATTTGAAGTCGGCTTTCATCATTTCTTTCATGCTCGCTCAGCAGAACACGCAGGAGATTTAATTTACTTTCAAGCGCATTCTGCTCCTGGAATTTATGCGCGTGCATTTTTAGAAGGTCGCTTAAGTAGTGATGACTTGACTTACTATCGTCAAGAAATCAGCGCCAAGAAAAATCAAGCACAAGGACTCTCTTCTTATCCCCATCCTTGGTTGATGCCAGATTTCTGGCAATTCCCCACTGGGTCGATGGGACTAGGTCCCATCTCAGCAATCTATCAAGCACGGTTTCATCGTTATCTTGAACATAGACAGTTATTAACCACACAGTCACGTACTGTATGGGGTGTGTTTGGTGATGGTGAGATGGATGAACCTGAATCCTTAGCTGCACTATCCATGGCTGCGCGTGAAAAGCTGGACAATCTCGTCTTTGTCATCAACTGTAATCTGCAACGACTTGATGGACCTGTACGTGGCAATGGCCACATCGTCGATGAATTAGAAACCTTATTCGATGGCGCAGGTTGGAATGTCATTAAATTACTCTGGGGTTCAGACTGGGATCCGTTGTTTGCACGTGATCAGAATGGTGAATTAGTTGACGCATTAAATGTCACCGTTGATGGTCAGTTACAAACCTTTGCTGCCAATGATGGCGCTTTCAATCGTGAACATTTTTTTGGTCAGACACCGGCTATGCAAGCAATCGGTGCGACGTTGACTGATGAAGAAATCGATAGATTAAAACGTGGTGGACATGATCTCAGAAAAATCTATGCTGCTTATCATGCTGCGATTAATCACACAGGCAAACCTACTGTCATTCTGGCGCAAACCAAAAAAGGCTTTGGCATGGGCACTGCGGGTCAAGGAAAAATGACTACGCATCAGCAAAAGAAATTAGAGCGACAAGACTTACTCGATTTTCGTGATCGCTTTCAATTACCACTGACAGATGAACAAGCTGAAAATCTCGCATTCTATAAACCTGATGCAGATAGCGCAGAAATGCGTCATCTCATGCAAAAGCGTGCAGCATTAGGTGGATTCGTTCCGCAACGGATTGATCCAAAATTAAGTTTAGCTGTACCAGCAATAGCGCAATACGCGCAATTCGCATGTGATGCAGATGGCAAAGAAATGTCAACCACGATGGCATTAGTGCGCATGATGGGTGGCTTATTAAAAGATGCCACATTCGGTAAACATGTCGTTCCTATTGTGGCAGATGAAGCACGTACCTTTGGTATGGCGAATCTATTTCGTCAAGTTGGCATCTATTCCGCACAAGGACAACTGTATGAACCAGAAGATATAGGTTCAATTTTGTATTATCGCGAAGCGAAAGATGGACAAATTTTAGAAGAAGGCATTACTGAAGCTGGCGCTATCGCTTCTTGGACCGCTGCTGCAACCAGCTATTCTGTGAATAGTTTGCCTATGCTGCCTTTTTATATTTATTACTCCATGTTTGGCTTTCAACGTGTGGGGGATTTAATTTGGGCTGCAGCAGATCAAAGAGCGCGTGGATTTTTAATTGGCGCCACATCGGGACGCACGACCTTAGGTGGTGAAGGCTTACAACATCAAGATGGCAGCAGTCATCTTATGTCGGCAGCTATTCCTAATTGTATTTCTTATGATCCTGCTTATGCGTATGAATTAGCCGTCATTGTTCAAGACGGTATGGAACGCATGTTACAAAAATATGAAGATGTTTTTTACTACATCACTGTCACTAATGAAAATGAAGCACAACCTAGCATGCCTGCTAATTCAAAAACGGGTATCTTGCGTGGTATGCATTGTGTAGCAACACATGAAAATGCCGATGTACGTTTACTCGCTTCTGGCCCCATGTTGAAAGAAGCCATCGCAGCTGCAGAATTGCTTAAAGATCTATTCAACCT
>CANGLD010000055.1 GCA_947454475.1 Oxalobacteraceae bacterium | reverse complement strand
GGGGTGAAGAGCAGCTTTCTGCATGACTCATTACAATGCACATACTTATCTGCAATCAGCAAATAGGTTTTTGATAGGGTGTGCTTGTATGTCTATTCCATCATCTGGATACTGGTTGTTTGTTCAAGCATGGCGCATGACGCTGCGTGACTGGCGTGCCGGCGAATTACGGTTTTTATTGCTTGCCTTAATCGTTGCGGTGGGTGCTGTCTCTTCCGTTGGTTTCTTAGTCGATCGCATGAACCGTGCACTGGTTCGTGATGCAAGTGAATTACTAGGCGCAGATTTGGTTGTGCGTAGTGACTATCCCATGCAATCAGTGTGGCGTGAACAAGCAAAGCAGTTGGGGTTAGCGATGGCCGATACCGTCACCTTCCCCAGTATGGTGACTAGTGGTGCAGGTGCTAGTGCAGATTCACGTTTAGCCGCCATTAAAGCAGTCTCACCCTCTTATCCCTTGCGTGGTCATGTAAGTTTAGGAACGCAAGACCATGCAAGTTTTGTAGAAGGTAATCCAGAACGTGGCACGGTGTGGGTAGATGAAGGATTGCTACAGTCACAATCTCTACAATTAGGCGATTCTTTGCAAGTGGGTGAAAGCGAGTTTGTGATTGCTGCCACGATTGTGACTGAACAAGATCGTGGTGCAGCATTTATGAATTTTGCACCGCGCGTCATGCTGAATTTAGAAGATTTAGCTGCGACGGGTTTAGTACAACCAGGTTCGCGTTTAAGTTATCGTTTACAAATAGCTGGACAAAACACAGCGATTCATCAGTTTCAGGAATTCATAGAAGCTGAGATTAAGTCAAAAAGCCTACGTGGTATACAAGTTGAATCCTTAGAATCGGGTCGCCCTGAAATGCGAGCGACTTTAGATCGTGCCAGACAATTTCTTGCGTTGGTGAGTATGTTATCTGCCATGTTGGCAGCATTAGCGATTGCTTTAGCAGCGCGACAATTTTTGCAACGCCATCTGGATGCTTGCGCCATGTTGCGCTGTTTAGGTATGAAACAAAATCAAGTCACGCAGTTATATGTGATGGAATTTATTTTCATCGCATTGGTAGGAAGTGTGTTGGGTGCTATGTGTGGATTTGCAGCACACTTTGCTTTGCTCTATTGGTTAGCGCCTTTGATCACCACAGCCTTACCTGCTGCAGGTTGGTTACCTTGTGTGCAAGCCATCATAACGGGCTTGTTACTTCTATTAGGTTTTGCGATTCCGCCAGTACTGCAGTTACGGAATGTTCCACATAATCGTGTCATACGCCGAGAACAAGATGCACCACAAGCTTTTACACTCATGGGTTATGTATTGGCATTAGGATGTTTTTTAATCTTATTGATCTGGCAGGCAGGTGAGATTAAGTTAGGTGTGATTACAGCAGGCGGATTTTTATTAGGTCTTGCAGTGTTTTGGTTGTTCTCTTGGGTATTACTACAATCGCTACATCAATTGCGAGGAATCTCTGCACGACCAGCATGGCGTTTCGCACTGACTTCCCTAAAACGCAGACCGGCTGCAACTTCCATGCAAATAGTTGCACTTGCATTAGGTTTAATGGCGTTATTACTTTTAACAGTCATACGTAAAGATTTACTGACTGCATGGCGACAATCTGCTCCCCCAGATGCTCCCAATCATTTCATTATCAATATACAGCCTGAACAAAAAACTGTAGTAGAAGATGCGCTGAAAGCGCGAGGCATCGCTGAAGCACAGCTGTATCCTATGATACGTGGACGTTTAATTAAAATTCGCGAACAAGAAATCACACCGATTAGTTATGATGATGAACGTGCGCGCCGTTTAGTAGAGCGTGAATTTAATTTATCCACGATGTCAGAACTACCGCTAAAAAATAAAATTATTGCAGGGCAGTGGTTTGATAACAAGTCACCGCAACTAGAAGCGTCAGTCGAAGAAGGGCTTGCTAAAACCTTAGGTATCACACTTGGTGACAACTTGCGTTTTGATGTGGCGGGTGAAATCGTGCAAGCCAAAGTTACGAGTTTACGCAAATTAGAGTGGGGCTCTATGCGTGTGAATTTTTTTGTAATTCTTAGTCCAACGCTGAGTGAGCAGTTACCTCAAAGTTGGATTACAGCGTTTCGTTTGCCACCACAGGAACAAGGCTTGATTAATCAATTAGTGAAAAATTATCCTAATCTGACGATTGTGGATGTAGGTAGTTTACTGTCACAGATACAGCAAGTGATTAATCAAGTTATTGCTGCAGTCGAGTTTTTGTTTGTCTTTACATTAGCTGCCGGAGTGCTCGTGTTAGTTGCAGCTATGTTGGTATCGCAACAAGAAAGACTCAGAGAATCAGCTTTGTTGCGAGCATTAGGCGCTACAAAAAATCAACTGCAACATGCACAAACAATAGAGTGTTTATTAATTGGTTCTGTTGCAGGTTTTCTTGCGGCGACAGGTGCAGGACTAACAGGATGGTTGTTAGCGCGACAGATTTTTGATTTCAATTGGAATGTCAGCCCATTATTGTGGATAGGTGGCATGGGTATTGGTATGTTGGCAGCTCTAATCGGTGGATGGTTTAGTCTGCGATCTGTGTTAACGCAAGCTCCCTTACAAACTCTCAGAGAAGCCTGAGCAATCTCAACGGGTCAAATTGCATCGCATCGTAAAGTGATTCTTAGCTAGCAGTCGGAGTATCGCTGTCTTAACAGCATGCTCTCACTGAGGACATCTGAGGAGATCATGCATGCGAGATAAGTGCGCCGTAAGTTTATTCGTTGCCACCACAGTAGCTTGGGGACTCATTAGCATGCTGAGTGGCTGTACTGCCATGGCACCAGGTATACAGTTTAGTAATGCGCCTAAAGTTGAGTCGCAAGACAATGAAGAAGGACAAGTTACACCGCCTATAAAAATCATTACACCACGCTTAGTCAAGGTGGAACGTACATTACGCGAACAGCAAGTCTCAGAAGATATTAGTGCGTTACTTCAGCCCGCACAGATTTACACCATAGAGCCTGGCGATATTTTACAAATCGTCGTTTGGGATCATCCTGAATTATCCGCATCCATGTTGCCTGCAGTACCACCTGGTGCTGTTGTGGCAGGTGGTGTTGCATTCAGTCCACTTGCACAAGCACAGTCAGGATTTGAAGTGGATCAAAAAGGCATACTGGAATTTCCTTACGCAGGGCAAATACACGTAGCTGGTCTCACGACTGCAGAGGTGCATAAAAAAATTACACAGAAACTCGCTGTGTTTTTAAAAAATCCCCGTGTCACTTTACGCATGCTGGCTTATAGAAGTAAGCGTGTGTATGTTGATGGTGAAGTCAGACTACCAGGAGTACAAGCGATCAATGATATTCCTATGACCTTGATTGAGGCAATTAATCGAGCAGGAGGCTTACAAGCAACGGCTGATCAAAGTCGAATTAGCGTCGCACGTGAAGGTAAAACCTATCTCATTAATTTGCCTTTGCTGGTACAACGAGGCTTAAACCCTGCTGAGATCATGCTTAGAAATGGTGATGTAGTGCGTGTGTTATCGCGTGAAGAAAGTAAAGTATTTATTTCAGGTGAAGTGACAGCGCCACGTTCACTACCTATGCGCAATGGACGATTGAGTTTGAATGAAGCGTTGGGTGAAGCTGGCGGTATTAATCCTGTTACGGGTGATGCAAAAAAAGTGTATGTCATACGAAGAAATACTCAAGAGTCAGTGGTGTATCAATTAGATGCAAATGTACCCGATGCATTAGCACTAGCTGAAGGATTTGAGCTCAATCCTAAGGATGTGGTGTATGTCGCAGCTACGCCGCTTACGAATTGGAATCGTACAGTAAGTGCCATGATACCTGGAGCTTTACCGACAGCAGTGATTGCAACTACGCCAGGTCGTTAATCGCAGCACCAATAATAAGTATCAAAGTGATCAATACAACCACAGGAAAACTATGAGCCATCATCCCTTAACCCATCCAGTTTTATTAAATGATGCATCATCCTCGCATTTTTCTTTGGGTCACGATGCGAGTCATCATTTTTACTTAGACACGGTAATGCAATATCGTTGGTTAATCGCTGCGATTGCGATGATGATTACGCTACTAGGTTGCATCATTGCTTATAGCGTTAAGCCAGTTTATGAGGCCAGCTTATTAATTCATGTGGAAGAAAAAGGGCAGCGTGAACCAAAAAATATTTTAGGTGAAGCAGGTTCTATGTTGGATGTAAAAACACCGGCTACGGCTGAAATTGAATTGCTCCGTTCGCGTATGGTGATTTCTCGCGCGATTGATAAGCTAGGTATTGCCATACAAATTGAACCTGTGAGATTGCCTTGGATAGGTGAGTGGCTGGCAAATCGTCATTTGGAAAAATATTTTCCTGAAATACAGGGCTTAGGTGGATATGCCTGGGGTGATGAAAAATTAACCATACAACAATTTGATGTGCCTGCTTTGTTAGAAAATCAAACTTTCATTTTTGAAGTACTAAAAGATCATAGCGTTAAAGTCAGTGAGCCCCTAAGTGACATAGAGTTCCAGATTACAGGTAAAGAGATGACGACGGTGATGAGTGAATATGGTCCTATCACTTTACAAATGCTTCAACCATTCGCCATAGCAGGGACACAATTTCAAGTTACAAAAAATTCTAAGCTAACGATAATAGAAAATACACAAAAATCCCTCACGGTTGCTGAGATTGGAAAACAATCAGGTGTCATCAGTGCCGTATTAAAAGGAGAGAATGCCGGTGATGTATATCGCTTGCTGTCAGAAATTGGTACGCAGTATATGGCACAAAATGCTGCCAGAAGAACCGAGGAAGCAGATCAGTCATTGGCTTATTTAAATAAAAAATTACCCGAATTAAAACAACAACTAGAGCAGGGGGAGGCAAAATATAATCATTTTAGAAATACACATGGCACAGTTGATTTAGGTGAAGAGGCAAAAATCAATTTACAGAGAACAGCGGCGGCACGAGCCAAGCGTATAGAGTTGGATCAAAAACGAGCAGAATTACTCTCGCGTTATACAGAGCATCATCCATTAGTACAAAGCGTCGATACACAGATACAAGATATTGATAAAGAAATGCTAGCTGCACAGGCACAGATAAAAATGCTGCCAGTGATTGAGCAAGAGTTAGTGAGATTATCCAGAGATGTGAAAATTAATAGTGAGCTTTATGCAGCCTTGCTTGCTAGTGCACAGCAGTTGCAACTCATAGCAGTGGGGAAGACGAGTAATGTGCGTTTAATTGATGCTCCAGTGCTTCCTGAGCAGCCTGTGTCACCGAATCGTCCACGCATTATCGCGGCTAGTATTTTTCTTGGTGTGTTTTTAGGAGTGATTTTTACGCTCTTACGTCGATCATTACAAAACACGATAGATGAACCTGCACAGATAGAGCAGTCATTTGGACTGCCAGTCTATGCCACCATACCGCATAGTAAAAAACAGGCAGAGTTGGATGGCTCTAGGAAAAAAATATCGAATTTAGCTTTGTTAGCAAAAATTGATGGTGTAGACCCTACTATAGAAAGTTTTCGCAGTTTGCGCGCTGCTTTGCAATTTTCTATGGCGCAGGCAAAAAATAATATCGTGCTTATTACAGGTCCGACATCAGGTGTCGGTAAATCTTTTATCTCCGCTAATTTAGCGCTAGTAATGGCAGCGAGCGGAAGAAAAATATTATTAATTGATGCGGATTTGCGTGGTGGGCATTTACATGATTATTTCAATTGCATGCGTGAAAATGGGTTGGCTGAAGCACTGATGCAGGTAAATAAAAATCAGTACATGATTAAGCATAATGTGAGTGAAGGATTAGATTTTATTTCGACGGGAAATTTACCTCATCATCCCTCAGAATTATTATTGCGATTGGATAGACTGGGTAGCTTGCAGGAACTGGCTCAAGCTTATGACATGGTGATCATAGATTGTTCACCTGTGCTAGCTGCTGCAGATAGTTTAATTGTGGGTGCACAGGCTGGTGCTATCTTTTTAGTTGGTCGCGCAGGCTACACCACGCCACATGATATTGCTGAATCATTGAAACGATTAGCTAGAGCAGGATTGTCAGCAGAGGGTTTGCTCTTCAACGATATGATGATACGCGGTAGTCGCTATGCCTATCGCTATCAGACAGCCAAACAAATTAGTTATGTACCTCATCACGTTGATGCACACAGTAATGCAGTTGCAATGTGATGGTGTAGTAGCTGAAACTTACCAAGGGGATCCGCCACCATGTATCTGGACTGCATGTGAGAATTTATATCACAGTAGTTTTTGTAGTGAGCACCATCTCAAATCTTATTCTAGTATCAATCAGCATACCCACACATGGGTAAGTAGGCAAGATGGTGTGATAGATGCTGTCATACTTTTTCAGATAAAAAGACACACAGTCTTGGTGTTGAATGAGGTGGTCGTTTTCAGTCATGCAGATATTGTTAATTTTTCTACATTTATATTTGAAAAATATACACCCATAAAAATAATTCAATTCAAAGCAATTTTTCAACACAGAGAAAAATTGTTCATTCCCCATCTAGCTTTTGCTTTTTCTGAAGACTTTATTCTTACATTGCCATGTTCATCAGAAGTGTGGATGCAATGTTTGTCAAAAAAAATGCGGTCGACACTACGCTACTCATTGAGTAGGGCGCAACGTAGATTGTCACAATTACAGTTTCACACTGTTTTAACATCCGATATCCATCCTAAGCTTATTCAGCAAATTTTGGCTATGAGTCGCATCAAAATGCAGAATAAAGGAAAAAAATTTTGTATGAGTGAAAGAGAGGAGAGATGCTTAATAAGCTTAATGAAAAAATGTGGTGTGATATATTTATTGGTGAATGACGGAGAAATTATTGCAGGCTTGTTGTGTACGGTCTGTCAACAAGATCTATTTTTTCATGTAATAAGTCACGATGCTGATTTTGATGATATTCGTGCAGGGTTACTTTGCTGTTATCACACCATACTACTGGCCATTGATAATAAATATGAGCGCATACATTTTTTATGGGGGCGGTATCAATATAAATTGCAGCTAGGGGCTAAGGAAAAAAAATTAATCAAGCTAGCCATCTTTAGAAATCATAGTGATAAATTTATTTATCCCAGTTTTTATTTGCAAAAATTCTTACATCACTTAAAAATATTTATTCAGTATAGTCGTCAAAAGTTTATCCACAACTAAGTCATGCCTATAGCTAGGCAGACCGCCTGGCGTCCATCTTAGAAACTACATGCAGCAAATAATGTGCTGTTGCTTAGTCAATTCCCTTCTACCTTTATTTGATGACATTTCGTTATGTGTCGTCCTCCTCATCTGCGTATTTATCTTAGGCTCAAAAAATCTTTTGAAGCAGACTTAATGTTTTGACAAAAATATTAATCTTTGCATTTGGAATGATTTCTTTATCGAACTAATTTCTATTTATCAAGCTCTGAATCATGTTCGTCTCCATGATCTGATTTTCATCAGATGGCGACCATCTTCTAGGGAACTTGGTAATGTTAAATAGACTACGTGTTAACAATTTTTTCAGTATTTTTTCACATGCCATCTTAATCACAACATCTTGCTTGCTTGCTGCTTGTGGTGGTGGGACGGGATCGGCGCAATACTCTATCGATTCATCAGGAAATTTAACCGCTGCAAAGGCGAATCTCACAGCAGCAGATGGCACTTTGAGTACAGCGATTTTATTATCTAGCCCTTCAGGAAATACAATCACCACTACGATTACACCACCTGATCCTGCACCTATGGGACAGTTGGCAGCAAGCTATGCGATGACATTTAAAGATGAATTCAATAGCTTTGATCCCAAGATTTGGAATGATCACGTTTGGTATGAAGCGGCGAATGCCACACAAAACTATACGGTTTCCAATGGCACCTTGAAAATTTGGCCACAACGCGATGCAACGGGTAAGTTTTTTAATCGTACCTTGGATACCGATGGTAAGTTTTTACAAACCTATGGCTATTATGAAGTGAACGCTAAGCTCACAACAGGTAAAGGTACTTGGCCTGCATTTTGGTTGTTTAATCATATAGGTAGTCGTCGCCCTGAAATCGACATCATGGAAGCCTACACAGGTGGTGGTCCTGCTACAGGATGGTCAGATGCTAATCTTCATCCTACTGCTTATGCTTCAACCATTTGGTTAGATGCGAGTGTATTAGGTGGCACCAAAACCATGGTAACCAGTGATCTCTCCGCTGCATTTCATACCTATGCATTGAAATGGGAGGCTAGCAAACAAACGTTTTATTTTGATGGCAAAGAAGTTTATACAGCAAATGTCACCATGGCTGATCCCATGTATGTGATGCTGGATTTATGGTTTGGTAGTGCGAGTGGTCAGCCAGATAGTACGACTCCAGTTGGCATTGCGAATGCTTATGAAGTGAACTATGTCAGAGCGTGGAAATTCTTATAAATCATTAGCAGGGTGGTAGAGCCTTGTACTACAATAAAATGAGAGCGATAAAGTCATGCATCCTATCTGACTGAATAGTCTTCACAGGTACGTATGATTTACGCTCTCCTGCTCTGCTTGATATGTTTACCGAATTGTTATGCAAATGCGGTTTTACCTGACTTAGCTTTACCTTCCTACATAGCAGATGGCAGCACAGTGCTATTGGATTGTGGACGAGTTTATAGTGGCGAACTAAATCTTGAAGCTAAGTCCGCTGTAACAGTGAAGACAAGTGGAAATTGTGGTCCAGCGACGATTAGCTTAGCAACTCCTCTATCAGGCTGGCGACGAGAGTCAGGCGCATATCCTATATGGTCAGCTGCAATCACCATTCAGCCGGCACAAGTAGAAGTGGGTCAGCGCTTCATGACGTTAGCTCACTATCCTCCGTCACCACAAAGTTGGATGACTGCAGCGAGCCAACATGCAGGACAGCTTAGCTTACAACTCCCAAATCATGATGTAGTGGGTGCAATTCTAGTGTGGCGAGCAAATGATTGGTTGATCTTGGCTCATCCCGTATTGCGCTATACATCGCCCCATCTAACAATCGCTAGCAATGTGCGAGATGAATTTATTTTCCCGCCTCAGACTTCCTTTTATATAGAGGGCAAGTGTTGGATGTTAACTGCGGCGGGTGAGTGGTGTGTAGAGCAGGGGCGTTTATATGTCTGGGCTCATGATGGCGGTTCTCCAGAAGGCAGAACTAGGGTTGCACCTCGTGGAAGTGCGATTAACGCTAATAATTCAAAATCAATTTATATACAGAATATAAAGATAAGGATGGCAACAGTAGGTGTAGTTGCTAATAATGCCCATCATTTATTTATTAACAATTCAGAATTTGAGCAATTAGGCGAAGAAGCGATTATTGCGGGTGGAGAGGATATTTATTTAGACAAGCTACGCATTAAGCTTACTGGATTAAATGGCATACGATTTACTGACGATGCCAGACAAATTGTAGTACGTGACTCTACTATAGATGGAGCTGGTATGTTAGGTATGCCCAAAAGATCAAAGGGCGCTATCGTACTTGAACAAGCACAGCAGTCACATATTATCGGTAACACTATCCTTAACTCTGCTTATATAGGCATACGCACTTTTAGACATTCTGTCGTTGAAAATAACCATATTGTGCGAGCCTGTCTTCGTTTAACAGATTGTGGCGGAATTTATACCTACGCTCGCGATGGCTTACCGCTTAATACTGAGATTAGATTAAATACAATCAGTGATATACAGGGAAGTCTGTCTTATGGGATTTATTTAGATGATGAAGCAAATAATGTACAAGTAGTCGGTAATACAATTGAGCATAATGCAGGAGGGTTGCAATTACATAATGCCCACCATAATCTTATACAAGGTAATTTATTTAATAAAAACAAAAATCAGCAAATTTTATTCAATGAAACGGTCATGCAGCCTATCCTACGCAGTAACAATATTTCAAGAAATAATTTCATTAATGATGATGCAGTGCCCGTTTATCGGCTTTGGTCAGCATTGGGATCACAAACTATAGGGAATTTTGCATCATATAGTGGTAATTCTTACAAGGTAGCGGATAAGGGATTTGCAGAGCTTGCTGGAAGTGGAATGATAGATTGGCGAGGTTGGAGAAGCCGTATGCGAGACACAGGTAATTTATATCCTCAAAATAAATAATATAAAGAGTTATATGTATTTAGCTTGATGATTAGTATTTACAGTTCTTTATTTGCTTCAGCTTTATCAATTTTATAATGATGTGATTCTATTTTTGCTGCATGTAGCCAGTCATTAAAATCATCGTAGCAAATATTTTCCCAAGGTGATTGATTGGGCGTAGAAAAATCATAGGATCTCACACAAGGATTTTTCGAGCAGTCGGTTGTATCAAAACAAGCGAGTACTATCATGCCCTTGTTATAAAACCCAGACTTATCATGAATTATTGCAAAAGGTAATAAAGGTTGATCAGGATATTTAATTAATAAGCTGCCGTAATAATAGAGCGATGACCCCATGTCATAGGAAAGAAAAAACCAAGGCTCAATTTCAGGAAGATTTTTTTCTATAACCAGATTGATATAGCTCTGAGGAAGAATGAAACCTTGAGGGATTATCGAGCTATCGAAAATAAATGGATGCATCATGGTCTCCATAAAATCTGAGACTTATGATCAATGCATAGTCCTAGTGCGTTGCTTAATTTAGTTTCTTGGACAGAACTATGTTTGCACATGTCAAACTGGCTTCAGCCTATCTGTTGGGTTTTCCTAACAATTTAGACAAGTCTTGTTAGTAGAAACGCTATTGATTCATCAATACTTTGTCTAATCGAACTGTTGATCGCATATCACCATGCTTTTAAGAATTGTTAAGTTAAATAAGTGCAGATAGCTTCATTTTTTTTGATGAGGTTTTTTTCGCATTTCAGCGATTAACTTAAAAAGAAAAATAGTATTGGTAATTAAGTAGCGCGGTAAAAGTCTTAAGGGTTCTTGCGTTATGCGATATAACCACTCCAGTCCTGTGTGTTGCCATGTAAGTGGAGCACGTGCAAGTGTCCCTGCGTGATAATCAAAGGCAGCACCCACTCCTAGCATGACAGCATGAATCTGCTGTGTTTGATTCGCCATCCATTTTTCTTGTTTTGGGCAACCCAGCCCGACGAAAACAATTTTTGCACCGGATTGATTAATGCGAGCAGCATCGCTAGCAGCTCTTGCGCAATCTAGTGCGCCACGTAGGAATGGAGGTGAGCTATAACCTGCTATGTGCAAACTAGGGTAAGTTGTTTGAATATTCTGTATGAGTTTGCTTAAGGTGGTCGGCGTACTGCCAAAAAAATAGACGGGTATGCTTTGTTTACTTGCTTCTGCTAAGAGCAGCCACATTAAATCTGGTCCATTTAAACGCTGCTGATCTGGCCACAGTCGTCTACGCATAATCCATGCAAGTGGAGCGCCGTCTGGTAAGGCAAGGTCTGCTTTAGATAACGCTCCGTAGAGTAGTGGGTCACTACCTGCACTCACTAATCCATGTACATTACAAAAGCACACCATTTTAGATTGCTGTTCATTAGCCCAATAGATAATACAAGTGATGGCTAGATCCCAAGTAACAGCATGAATACGTGTGCCTAGTATGACGGTACTCATTAAAGCGGGTACTTTATTCATGCAAATTCAGTATTCTTCACTACGGATGACTCAGTAGCTAACATCGTGTTAACAAGTTCAGCATTAGTCAGTCGCTGATGAGGGTAAGTTTTTTCTGCTACATAGCTTAAAAAATTTTCTAATGTTGCCCAAAGATTGTGTTGTTCTATATCGAGAGAGTGACACCACAGATGAAAAACCTGCTGTTCATGTAATGCAAAATCGAAAAGTGACGATACTCTTGCTAGTAATGAGGTTTGACTGAGACAAATTTTAAAAGATTGATAGCGCTGATCTAAATGGCCTTGATTGAAATAATTTCTTATTAAAACATGACGCTGATGTGGAAAAAATTGCAAAGTAGTAGGTAAAGCATATTCATCATGACCAGTTTCTATATGCATATTATTAATCGTTCTTGCATACTTAAATCCAGCTGCCTTGGCCATTTTTCTATGTATACGATATTGTTCCCCTAAAGGATAGCTAAATCCTAGTAGAGTTTTTCCTAGTATCTCTTCTAGCTTATCTTTACCTAAAATGATTTGTTCCCATGCTTGTTTATGTGTGAGTTGAGTCAGAGCTTTATGATCGTGAGTGTGTGATCCAATTTCAAACTGTTGGGCAAGTTCACGTAATTCTTGAGGTTGTAAAACTGGATGGCCCTCGCTATTGTTATAGGGTACGTAGAAAGTCGCTGGTATGTTATAGCGGTGAAGTAGCTCCGCAATTTTATGATCTAGGGGGTGACCATCATCAATCGATAAAGTGAAAAG
>CANGLD010000054.1 GCA_947454475.1 Oxalobacteraceae bacterium | reverse complement strand
GCAATATGATTACGATTTGAGCGGAAGTCACGCAATAGAATATTTAAACGTTTTGATTCGGGGATAAACACCGATGGACGTAACATGCCGCGTACATCAAACGTCTCTTCTGCGTAATAACGTAGTAAATCTTTGGCTAATAAAATGCCGATGACTTTGTCGCGATCACCATCCACAGCGGGAAAACGCGAGTGGGCTGTTTCCAGCACCATGGGCATCCATTCATCGATAGGTTTGCTGATATCCACGACATCCATTTGAGCACGTGGAATCATAATATCGCGCGCAGCCAAGTCGGATACCTGAAATACGCCCTCTATCATCGATAGCGCATCGGCATCGATAAGATTGCGCTCATGCGCGTCATGCAGTAGCTCAAGTAGCTCGCTGCGGTTTTCGGGTTCGGGTGAGATGAAGGCAGTCAGACGCTCAAACAAAGAGCGGTGCGGCTTGTTTTCAGTGGGCTGTCCACTGGGGGGATAGTCTTGCATATGGCATAAGCCAGAGTCTAGGAACGATTAGGATACAGCAAAAACGCTCAAGTTAGCAGCTTAGCTGCAGTATAAAAAAGAACGATCGTTCAGCTAATTGAGTAAGGATCAGGAAATCCTAGTTGTAGAAGAATGTCTGTTTCTAATGATTCCATCTCAACAGCTTCTTCTTCATTTTCATGATCATAGCCTTGAGCATGTAAAACACCATGCACAATGAGATGCGCAGCATGCTGTTCTAGTGAGATTTTTTGCTCATCAGATTCACGCATCAGCACATCACTACATAAAACAATATCAGCATGCGTAGCTTGTTCTGCATCTTCATGATAATTGAAGGTGAGGACATTGGTTGCGTAGTCTTTGTCGCGATAAGAGCGATTTAAAGTGCGACCTTCTTTTTCCGTGACAAAGCGCACTGTTAACTCCGCATCAAAAAAAAGTGCTGCTTGTATCCAGCGCCTTATCGCAGCGCGAGGGACTTGTGTGGTGAGTCGCGGATCGGCGTATTGCACCGTTAGCGTTAATTTATTTTTTTCCTGCATCACGAGTAGGGGAAATGCCGCTGGCTTGAGCCGTTTCATACGCATCCACGATGCGGCCAACTAAAGGGTGCCGAACGACATCAGCACTGGTGAAACGTGTAAAAGCAATACCACGTACTTTTGCAAGTACATTGTTTGCATCGATGAGGCCGCTTTGCTGACCACGTTGTAAATCAATTTGTGTGACATCACCAGTCACCACCGCTTTACTGCCAAAGCCTATGCGAGTTAAGAACATTTTCATTTGTTCTGGGGTAGTGTTTTGTGCTTCGTCTAAGATGATGAAAGCATGATTTAAGGTGCGACCACGCATGTAAGCTAAAGGGGCAATTTCAATCACTTGTTTCTCAAACATTTTTTGTGTGCGATCGAAACCCATTAAGTCATACAAAGCATCGTATAAAGGACGTAAATAAGGATCAACTTTTTGCGCTAAATCACCTGGTAAAAATCCTAGACGTTCTCCCGCTTCTACAGCAGGTCGTGTTAAAACGATGCGCCGCACTGCATCGCGTTCTAATGCATCGACAGCGCAAGCAACAGCAAGATAAGTTTTGCCCGTGCCAGCAGGACCTATGCCAAACGTCACATCATGTTCGAGTATGGCTTGCAAATATTCTGTTTGATGCGGTGTGCGTCCACGCAAATCACTTTTACGTGTTTTTAATACAGGACTCTCCGTGCTCGCAATAACAGCTTCTTGTTTGGGTTGTGTGGAGCTCGCTGTTCCAGTAGGAAGTAAGGATGCGCGTTGTTCAACGAGTGCGAGTTGTATGTCTTCTACCGAAATCAATTTATCCGCGAGCAAATAAAATTTTTCTAATAGATCGATAGCGCGCTGTGCGTTTTCGCCATCTGCAATAAATTTTTCTCCGCGACGAAAGATAGTCACATCTAAAGCAGCAGCTATTTGACGTAAATTTTCATCGACAGGTCCACACAGATTTGCCAGTCGTTTATTGTCAACTGGTTGAGGTGTGAAGTGCGCGTTAGGCGTGAGAGAATTTTTCAATGGGTCTGATATTGTATTTAGGATGGTGTATGCAAAACGGCATCGCCACGTAAGGAGTAAGGATTGCTCGCAGTAATTTTGACATCAATGAATTGACCAATCAGTCGGTCAGCTTGTGGACCAACTTCAAAATTCACCACACGATTTGTTTCAGTGCGTCCTTGGAATTCATTGGCGTTTTTCTTAGAGGGACCTTCAACTAAAATGCACTGTACAGAATCAAGCATGGCATCAGAATAGCGACGCGTATTATCGGCAATCACTTTTTGTAAGCGCTGTAGACGCGCTAGTTTGACTTCATAAGGCGTGTCATCAGTAAGATTAGCTGCTGGTGTACCAGGGCGTGGACTAAAAATAAAGCTATAACTATTGTCATAGCCTACGTCAGCGATCAATTTCATCAATGCTTCAAAATCTGCTTCAGTCTCACCGGGGAAGCCCACAATAAAATCAGAAGAAATGAGGATGTCTGGTCGCACTTCACGTAGACGACGAATAATGGATTTATATTCCAACACCGTATAACCACGCTTCATGGCTGCGAGTATCTTATCGGAACCATGTTGTGCCGGTAGATAGAGATGATTGACTAATTTAGGAACGCGTGCATACACATCAATCAAACGCTGTGTAAATTCTCTAGGATGGCTGGTCACGTAGCGAATACGTTCTATACCTTCTATCTCAGCGATATATTCAATGAGTAAGGCGAAGTCGGCATATTCACCATCGGCCATAGCGCCACGAAACGCATTCACGTTTTGACCTAATAGCGTAATTTCACGCACACCTTGTGCAGCTAACTGAGAAATTTCAGCGAGTACATCATCAAAGCGTCGTGAGACTTCTTCGCCGCGGGTGTAAGGCACCACACAGTAACTGCAATATTTACTGCAGCCTTCCATGATAGAGACAAATGCTGTGCAGCCTTCCACCCTTGCTGGTGGCATGTGATCAAATTTTTCTATCTCAGGAAAGCTTATATCAATTTGCGAGCAACCTGAATCACGTCTTTGTTTAAGTAGATCAGGCAATCTATGTAAGGTTTGCGGGCCAAAGACCACATCCACATAAGGCGCACGTTTAACGATGGCAGCACCTTCTTGAGAGGCGACACAACCGCCTACGCCAATGACTAGATTAGGATTCTTTTTTTTGAGTTCGCGCGCGCGACCTAAATCAGAAAATACTTTTTCCTGCGCTTTTTCACGAACTGAGCAGGTATTAAATAGAATGACATCGGCATCTTCTGGTGTGTCAGTTTTAATCATGCCTTCAGAGGCACGTAACACATCAGCCATTTTGTCAGAGTCATATTCATTCATCTGACAGCCAAAAGTTTTAATGAATACTTTTTTTTGCATGTTGGATAAAGCCTTACGCAATTCTTAGCTGTAAAGCCTGATTCGCAGCTTGGTGTGGTGAAGACAAACCGCCGTAAGCAGACGGATCAGTAACAGAAAATAGTGGGAAAGTGGCAAGCAGGACATGACATTTGCTTACCTAAACTGCGGTGGATTATAGCAGGGAAGGGCAGTCGTTTCAGAGACGGACTGCCCAAAGCGAGAGCTTAAAATACTTTGGCTATGCCTATGCCGCCATAGGTAGCATCACCCAGAGTTTGCGAGTGACTTCTACCAGCATTCAACTCTAGCGTCCAGTTATTAGCCAGTGGCATGGAGGCGAATAATCCCATTTGGGTGTTGTGGTAAGTTTTGCCATTAACTTGTATCAGTTCAGGACCTATACGTGTGCCGGAGGTTAATCGCCATCCTAGGCGTTCTCGGGCATAGGTACTACCTTGGCCTAAAGAGTGATTAGCAAGTAAATCAGCATCTAACTTTTCTGTGAATTGATAACGTGCTTGAATTTGAGGATTGAGAGTGAAGATGCTGCCTTTATCGTCAGAGGCTGGAGAGATAGGTGACAGACTAATGTTGCGATAACCTACCGTTGCTGATAAATCAACCGACCAACGAGATCCTGACCATACATGACCAAAACCACCTTCTAACCCTGGGGCAGTTGCATGAATAGTGGTTCCTGTATTGGGATTAGTTTGAAGATAACGGTAAGTCAGATGACTGAATAAAAATTTTCTATACCAACCTTTGCCTAACTCAGATTTTTCTAAGGGTTGTATAAGGCCTACATAGCTATAGCTACTCTGTGATGAGCCTTGTATACCTGCAATTATTAATTTATCTTCCGCACGTAAGTTCGGCGCAATCAATGTAATGAAGATAGTTAACAATACAAAGAGTGAGAATTGCATTAATCGCATTTGAGAGAAATTTAACAGCATAGAAGTTAAATGTGCACTTGCTGTTTGATGAAATTGTAGTGCGAGTGTTTTTGTATGGTTAGGCATGGTGTCCTCTACTTTTGAAATTTTTCTGAAATTCACTTAGTTTTTTAAAGGGTTTGGAAATTAAAAAATAAAGATGGCCTAGTCCCGGCACAAATGCAAAATATAAAATATTAAATAATCCTTGTAAGAGATTTTGTCCTTGTTCATGTAATTGATTATTTTTTCTAATTTGCTCACTAGAGCCGTAGGCAATATCTACTGCTATGCGATCAGCATTAGTCGAAAGCGATTTATAAGCTACGCCTATAATTGCATGTGCTGCATTTTCCATACTAGCTTTTTGTATCGAACAAATAAAACTCATCATTCTGGTCGGAAGATCAATCACCACATCTTGATTGATTTGTAGATGCTCTAATTCATCTGGTAAGCAGGCAAAGCGTAATCTGGCTCCAGATATGGAAGCATCTATCATTACACCCCTTAGCATCTCACCTTTTGTTGTGTGTAGCCTGACTGGTTCTTCTACGATTGCTCTGGGTGAGCTACGTCTTTGCTTTCTTTCAAATGTAATACCTAAAGCACTTAATAGAAATAAGAGATCACAAATTGCCCAGATGGTAATGAATAAAATCATTTCCGATTGTTCTGTCGCGTTTTGATAGCTGATAAAGCCTTGAATAATTGCTGCAATATTGATGCATAAAATAAAGTAAAAAGGTTTAGCAAGCGCAGAAATAAAATTTTCTTCTAAAACTTCACCTTTAGGCGTAACTTGGAATGTTGGTGCGCGTGGATTGATAATTAATTTTAAAATTCCAAAGGTCAAATGTATGGATTGCATGACTTCATACAAAATTGAAACAAAAGGCCAGCGCAAATTTCCATATAAATATTGTGAGACTAAGATAGAACCCAAGATGGATGGAATTAACATCACGAGCAGCATATCCAGTTTTGCAACGGTGATGTTCATGCTAAATAAAAGTACAACAGGCGGCGTGAGTAGCATGATTAATCGCTGAATCGGGAATAACCACGATAGAACTAAATTTGTGAACAATAGTCTTTGCATAAAACTTAAGCCACGTTTAGTCCATGGATTTTTGAGTAAGAAAATTTGCAACATACCCTGAGCCCAACGAGCACGTTGCTGAATAAAAGATGAAAAGGTTTCTGGCTGTAAGCCTGAAATCATGGCTTGATCGTAATATAAAGTGGTGTAGCCTTTAGCTAACGCTTCTAGAGTTGTTTCAGCATCTTCGGTTACCGTCTCTTCTGCGATGCCACCTATCTCATTGAGTATGCTGCGTCTTAATATGGCAGCAGACCCACAGAAAAAAGTCATGCCCCATGAATCTAGGCCTTGTTTATACAGGCCATAAAACAAAGCATTCTCAGCGGGTGCCTGATGTAAACGCGAGAGATTGCGTTCAAGAGGATCAGCATTAATTAGGTTATGTGGTGTTTGAACTAAGAATAATTTTTCTTCTTTTAAAAAGAATCCTACAGTCTTTGCCAAAAAATCAGATGAGGGAATATGGTCGCAATCAAAAATTGCCACTAATTCACCATGACTATTTTTTAAAGCCTGATTAATATTTCCTGCTTTCGCTGAAATATTACGTTCGCGTGTGAGATAAGTTGCGCCGAAATCTGACGCTAATTTTTTTAATTGATTGGCGCGTTGTTGAGCATGTTTTGCATTTGATTTATTTTTGGATTGGCATTTTTCTTCTGTCCCGCCATCATCTAATAAATAAACATGTAATTTTTCTTTTGGATAGTGTAATTGTGTTGCTGCTACTAATGTAGGAGAAACGATATGTATTTCTTCATCATAGGTTGGTATAAAAATATCTACATGAGGCAAAATATTAAAATCTGCTGGTAGAGGTAATGACTCTCTATGAATAGGATTAATGTTATTGATATAGCCTAGTAGTGAAATCATGAAGCAATAGCATTCTGCTAAAAACAAGGCGCAGCCAAAAATAAGTGTGGGTAGGTTAGCTTCTAATGGAAGCGTGTCTGTGCCTCTCCAGTAGAGATAATGTAAGGTTAAGAATAGGCCTGCACTGATAGCAGTGAAGCGTATAAGTAAATTATTTTTGATGTTATCGTTTTCTCTAAAAAAGTAAACTAAAAACAAAATTGATAGCAGTATCGTCGCAATGATGATGTTTGCTTTTAAAGAAAATTGTATGGTTGCTAAATAAATGATGGCGAATATAGAGATCATAATTGCGCCATTTTTAAAATACGCACCAAATTTTGATTTTTGATTTTTTTTCATAGAAACTTGTCCTGGTAACTTAGATAACACGCTGATAGGTTTTGAATGCTTCTGCATATTGATGTCGGCATTCAAAGCCCCTATAACGTGACCATGAACGAATTCCTTCTGGCGATAAGAAATTCGATGCTTCTCTTAATTGCGATGGAAAATGTTGACAAAATAAATCTAGTTTTTTTTGCATTTGCTCTTCGGTTAAGGTTATATAAAAGTCTGGTCTGAAATCTGTAGCTGGTCCTAGTGAATGGATATAGGTGGGGTTTTCCATAATGTAGATTTCACTAGGACAATGACGCGCAGTAGGTCTGGTAGCTGCAATCGTGGATTCATACACAATCGTGTGATCGTGATGAAACGAAGGGCCTTGCACAATAATGGCCTCGGGCTTTATTTTGTTGAGAACATTTTCTATATAGCCGACGATTTCTCGTTTAGGTATGGTGTCTAATCTGGCGTCTGCATTAATCGGGACATTTAAATCCTGATGCCATTCACCATTAAAGTGACCCACATAATTTTCATATTCTTGTAATCGTTGTTCTCGACTTAAAGGCCCGCAATGTGCCATTTCTATGTCAGAAACCGTCATGAGTAGAAAATGGAATTCATACTCATTTTTAAATTTTTCCAGAAAGCCCGCTGCGCCTATTGCAGAGTCATCGCTATGAGCCTCAATGATTAATAATTTTTTCTTCATGGTTTTATCTGGAACTTATTGAGGTTTTGGTCACTATAAAAATAAATAATTTGGGTTATTTATGCTTCCATTTTTGAAATGTTGTAAAAATGATGAAACATTTGATTTATGTTGTCAAATTACTACTAAGAAATATTTGCATGAATTACTGGAGATAATCGGTTCAGCCCCAGTATTTACGCGCTTAAATGGAGTAAGTTAATGCAAAAATCAGCGCTAATTTTTTTTATTGCTTCTATTTTTATTGCGCGAGTTAATCGAAATTTAATCTCGCTAAAACCCATTAACTAATGGGTGAGCTATGGAATATTCCATTACTGGAATAAAACCGAATAAAGCCAAGTGGGAAGTTAGATGTGTTTGAATTTGATCGTTGCTTAATCAAATTCAAACTAGAGGAAAATTAATCAGGGAAAGCAGTAGAAATTATCTATGTCCTGATGCTGAACCGCTGCGTGTGAGTTTAATTGTGATTTTGATGAAAAACATTGACACCATTTTGTATGGTTTTAATTAATAGTTCTGGAGTGGCACGTATATGTGCCTCTAGTGCTAAAGCGGCACGTGCTTCATTCCCTTCCATTGCAGCGTTGAAAATTAATTCATGTTCGCTGTGTACATCTCTTTCACTTTGTAAGCCAATTGCATAGCGTCGATAACGTTCACCGTTTTGTGTGAGTTGATGTAATACCCGTAAAGTCCATGGTGAAGTGCAGGCAGCTAGTAAGGCTGTATGAAAATTTGTATTCGCTTGCTCCCATTCTTTTGCCTGAGCAGGATGAAGCGGCTGTTCAAATTGTGAAATTATTTCGTAACTTTGCTTTAACTGTTTTCGCCATTGTGCATCGCCTTGACGTATAGAGTCGCGCAATGCTTGTGTTTCTATTGTGACGCGTAACTGAGTAATATCGACTAATTCTTCAGTTGTAATAGGCGCTACTTTAAAACCGCGCTGTCCCTCTGCAATCACGAGTGCATCACTTAAAAGTCGAGTTAACGCTTCACGTAAGGTTCCTGCTCCAACTTGATAGCGATCTTTGAGATGCTCAATCAGTAATTTTGTGCCGGGTGCAAGTTTGCCATTGACGATATCTTCACGTAGCTCTTCATAAGCACGTTCAATTAGGGTGCGATAGCCTGTCACATTACTGGTTACAGTTTCAGGTAAAACATTGTTGAGAGTTTTTTTTGTCACGAAACGATTTCTTCTTTTCTTAAATAGGAATAATTTTTTTATTCTTTGTGCATGCGTTGTAATCGATAACTTAGCTGGGGTCGAGTAAGCCCTAATGAGCGTGCAGCTGCTGATAAATTACCACTAGCGCGTGAGACTGCTTCTTGAATTAAGCCATCCTCTAATACATCCAGACTAAGTCCGCGCTTTTGTAAGTCTTCAAACAGTGTATGAAATTCTGCACTAGCATTCGGTTGTAATTCACCCGATGAATTAATCGAGACACGTTCATAACTTGGTGGGATGGTAAATAAATCTTCTACGTCCACCATTTGTCCTGCGGCAGTGACGATGAGTCCACGTTCAATCAGATTTTCAAGTTCACGGATATTGCCGGGCCATGGATAGCCTCGCATCGCATCAAGCGCGCGATCAGTAATGCCCGTTACACGCTTATTATGTTGCGCCATAAATTTTTTAAGTAAATGATTAGCTAGCACTTCTATATCATCTACTCGTTCACGTAGAGGTGGTATGGCAATCGGATAGACATTGAGTCTGTACATCAGATCGCGACGAAAACGACCTGTTTCTACTGCTGCTGCTAAATCTACATTAGTTGCTGCTACAACGCGTACATCGACTTTACGTACTTGGGTAGAGCCTAATCGTTCGACTTCGCCGTTTTGTAAAACGCGTAATAGTTTTGCTTGCGCAGCTAAGGGTAGATCGCCTAATTCATCGAGAAATAAAGTGCCACCATCGGCACGTTCAAAGCGTCCTGCTCTAGCAGCACCGGCGCCCGTGTAGGCACCTTTTTCAGCGCCAAATAATTCACTTTCTATGAGTTCATGCGGTAGTGCTGCGCAATTAACAGCGATGAAAGGTTGATTTGCACGTTGGCTTAAGCCATGCAGCGTACGAGCAAAACGTTCTTTACCAACACCTGTTTCACCGGTCAGCATGACGGTGACTTGTGTGGCAGCCGCTTTACGTAATAGTTCTATGGATTGCTGAAATGATTTTGAACGTCCTATGAGTTCACCAAGATCGTCACTAGGACTAATTGACGTTCTTAAACTTTCAATTTCTGCTTGCAAGTCTTCCATCCGCACCAACAGAGAATCAGCTGCGTAATCTTCTTGCAGATGTTCGCCATCTGGCCAGTCTTTAAGGGGTCTGCCTTCTATGCGGCAGTGAGCATGACCACAGGCAGCGCATTGTGTTTCTCTATAAATTACCGGCTGTCCCATAAATGCACTGACGTAGCCGGAAGCATAACCACACAACATCCAACACACAGGATCAGTTTGTTGTCCAAAATGCTTGGTGTGGGTTTCAACTTCCCAAGAATGATCCCAACGAAAGATGCCTAGATGCTCACCCGTTTCTAAATTCAGTTCGAATTTCTCGGGCGTGACTTGTACAGCGCCTTCGAGCATATGCAGTTGGGGGCCTACAGTAAATTGCTCATAGGGCGATGCATTGGGCCGCACTTGCCTAGCAAGTGCGGCATCTCGACTGCCTGATGCGTAGCCCGCTCGCATTAAAACGCGACGAGTTTGAGCAATACCTATGGTTTGCATTAATTCACGTCGCAAACCACCCAAAGCCTCGACATGCAGTAAGAGCATGCGATGTCCAGCCAGCCAAATCCGACCATCTCCCGCGGAAAAATGCACCAAACGCCGCAGGTCGGCATCTTGTGGCAAAGGAGGTAGGTTGGGAAATTCCATCTCAAATATCGATAAAAAGGCTGGATGTGATTTTCATTTTGAAATGTTCGATTAATGATCAATTCATGACTGACTTTATCATTTGATGAAATTGCTTGCTAGTAATTTCACCAAATAATCAAAAATCGCTGTGGAAAATGAGTATTTTTTGCTAATAGAGTTAATCAAATGGAAATTTAATCAATTAATGAAATGATGAAAAACCTAGGTTTTATTGAAAAATATCGATATTTTTGATTTCCAGAGGAAACACTGGCACATCAATTGCATTAGAGATATAGCTTAAAAGAATATCTTGTTATAACGGAAATCTTAAAAATGAGCAGCTCGGATCCAAAACATGCCTTACCCGACACCATGCCGATTTCGGTATTGGATTCGGTGAATACCGATGCTGCAACGCTAGCGCGTCGTTTTGTGCGCGTAACGCAGCGCCAACCGAATGGTTTAGTTGCCTTTGAGTTTTCTGTAGGTTGGCCGGATATGTCGGTCGAATTAGTACTGCCGGAAGAGCAATTCAATGAATTTTGTTTAAAAAATAAAGTGGAATTTCTCACGCAAGCCGTGGGCGAAAAGCTAGGAGACCAAAGTCATGACGAGTATTGATTTACAAGCCAAAGAAATTAAACCTACGCGTAACACCTTTACGCATGTAGCGCGCTACATCGGTGGGGATAAACCTGCAACGCGTTATCAAGAAGCGACCTTTGGTGCGCAACCTACGCAAAATTTTCACTATCGTCCAACATGGGATCCAAAATATGAATTGTTTGATGCTTCGCGCTCAGCAATCAAACTCGCAGATTGGTATGTCTTAAAAGATCCACGTCAGTATTACTACGCAACGTGGACGATGGCACGTGCCCGTCAACAAGAAGCAGTAGAAGCGAACTATCAGTTTGTTGAAGCACGTGGTTTATTGGGTCGTATGTCAGATGAAGTCCGTGCAAGTGCCTGTCAAGTCTTAATGCCTTTACGTCATGTGGCATGGGCTGGAAATATGAATAACTGCTTCATAGCAGCTTATGGGTATGGCACTGCATTAACCGCAGCGACTACTTTCCATTCTATGGATCACTTAGGTATTGCGCAATATCTGACACGTCTAGGTTTAGCAGTGGATGAGCCAGGCATTCTCGATGCAGGAAAAAATGATTGGTTGAATGATCCACGCTGGCAGGTATTGCGTCGCTTAGTAGAAGACACGCTCGTTATTCAAGATCCTATGGAAATGTTTGTAGCGCAGAATTTCGCGTTAGACGGACAACTCTATCCACTGATTTATGGCTCGTATGTTGATGAGCATCTCACCCTCAAAGGCGGAACCGCGATTGCGATGCTGACTTCTTTTATGCCTGAGTGGCATGACGAATGTGTGCGTTGGGTAGATGCAGTCATCAAAGCTGCAGCAGCAGAATCTCCTGAGAACAAAACATTAATGTCTGACTGGGCAAAAGTTTGGTCGGATCGTGTTCAAGCAGCATTAGCACCTGTAGCTGAAATTGCTCTCGGTGATCAAGGTCAGGATGCATTGCAAGCCACGCGTGAAGCACTAAATGCACGTGCAACAAAAGCCGGACTTGCCATCTGAGCATTCATCAGTCATTGAGGAGAACAGCACTATGTCTAACGTATTTATTGCATTCCAATCTAACGAAGATTCTCGTCCACTGGTGGATGCAATCGTGGCTGACAATCCAGAAGCGCAAGTGGTGTATTCACCGGGTTTAGTAAAAATCGATGCACCTGGAAGATTAGTGATTAAACGCGAAACCATAGAAGAGCAAATTGGTCGCCCCTATGATTTGCAGCAGTTGCATATCAACTTAGTCACCTTGTCAGGCAACATTGATGAAGATGATGACCAGTTCACCTTGAGCTGGAAACACTAATCGCTTACGCGACTCTCTTCTCACACTAACGAAAGTTCAAACATGGACAAGCGCGTTGAGAAAAACAAGCACACCCTGCATGATCTCTATGCAGCGATGACGCATGATCTGCATTGGGAAACAACTTATCAGCCTATGGATAAAGTTTTTCCGCATGATAAATATGAAGGCATCAAAATTCATGACTGGGATAAATGGCAAGATCCATTCCGTCTGACGAGTGACGCTTATTGGAAATATCAGGGCGAAAAAGAAAAACGTCTGTATGCCGTAGTCGATGCGTTTGCACAAAATAATGGTCAGCTCGGTGTGAGTGATGGTCGTTATGTGAATTTGCTCAAATTATTTATTCAAGCGATCACGCCGAATGAATATTACTCACATCGTAGTTTCGCGCAGGTAGGTCGTAGTTT
>CANGLD010000053.1 GCA_947454475.1 Oxalobacteraceae bacterium | reverse complement strand
TATTGTTTCAGCCACCTTTTTTACACTCTTACTTTTACCTTTGGCTTATCCGTATTTCCATGAAAATCCACCGCCTATCGCGCCGCCACAATAGGGTGATTTTTCAGGACTGGGAGCCAAGTTTTTTGACTTGTCCGCCACTCTGGCAAAATACTAGGGAGAATTCATAATGCAGGGATCCCTTATGCATGTGTTGTTGGTGGAAGATGACTTGGTCTTGGCAGATGGCATTGCCCGCATTTTGACCGGTCATGGCATGGTGGTGGACGTCGTACATAACGGTCTAGAGGCCGATCGTGCGCTGACTTCGCGTGCCGTATCCGTAATCGTGTTGGATATTGGCTTGCCAGGCATAGACGGCTTTGAGGTGGTACGACGCTTGCGTTCTCGTGGTGCCACCATTCCTGTTTTGCTATTAACAGCCCGTGATGATGTACAGGACAGGGTGCGCGGTTTGGAACTCGGTGCTGATGATTATCTGGTCAAACCTTTTGCTGCCCCTGAGTTGGTGGCGCGTTTAAAAGCCTTGGTGAGACGTAGTAATCCGCGTCCGGCTGAAATGCAAATTGGTGGTTTACAGCTCGACGCGTTTTCACGTCGCGCCAGCATTGATGGCCAAACCATAGAGTTATCCGCACGTGAATGGGCAGTGTTGGAATATCTCATGCAACAAGCTTCACGGGTGGTCTCTAAGCAGCAAATCATTGATGCAATTTTGCCTTGGGGTGAAGAGGTCACTTTGAACGCTGTTGAAGTATATGTCTCTCGCATTCGTGCCAAGATCGCCTCTGCAGGCATTTCAATTAAAACAATACGTGGTTTTGGTTACATGCTGGAGCAAGCATCCCCATGAGTTTGCGCGTTAAGCTGCTGAAGTGGTTAGTGATTCCTTTACTCGCTGTGAATCTAGCGGGTGCAGCAGCAGCTTATTGGTTAGCGTGGATACCAGCACAAGGTGCACTCGATCAAAGTCTTGCTGATGCAGCGTGGGCTTTGGTGCCACATGTGCAAGAAACTGATAGTGAAATCGAACTACGACTTTCACAACAAGCTGAACAAGTTTTGCGGGTTGACCACTTTGATGAAGTGTTCTTTGTAGTGCGTGATTTAAAAGGGCGCACCATCGCAGGCGATAAAGATTTTCCGCAGTTACAAATTCCAGATAAATTTAATACTTCATTACCTTACACCGACATGATGCGTGGCGAAGATGTACGCGTCATTGCATTAAAAACGGTCGTTGCAGGTCACACAATATTGATAGGCGCGGGTGAAACTCGCATTAAACGTCGTCAAATTCGCTTTCGTATTTTCCTCACCTTACTGATTTCTGAAATTTTTCTCGCCATACTCATCCCCTTGATGATTTGGCTCGCACTCAATAAAGGTCTCTCGCCATTACGTGAGATGCAAGGTAATTTAGAACAACGTAAATCCGATGACTTATCTGCTTTGCCAGTCGAGAATGCGCCAGTTGAAGTCACACCTTTTATCGTAGCGATTAATAATTTACTCACTCGTGTGCAAGACAGCGCTCGTGCTAAACAAGATTTTTTAGCGAATGTGGCACATCAATTACGTACGCCATTAGCGGGCTTTAAAGCGCAGTTGGAATGGCTGCAAGCGCATCATAAAGAAGACCCTGATACAGCACGCTCAGTTGACATGATGTTGGTCTCAGCGGATCGTATGGCACGCAAAGCAAATCAGTTGCTCGCCTTGGCACGCTCACAACCTGGTGATGTAGATCGCAGTGCGATGGAATTACTCTCGTTAGACAAATTGCTGGCTGAGTCGGTGCAGCAGTTCGTGCAAGAAGCGCTGAAGAAAAATATCGACATCGGTTTTGATTTACAACCCACCACCGTGTTGGGGGATCGTTTTTTATTACGCGATCTGATTGATAACGTGGTGGACAATGCGATTCGCTATTCACCAGTAGGTGGCACAGTGACAGTCAGCTGCATGATGAAAGAAGGTGGCGGCGTATTAAAAGTGGAAGACGATGGCCCCGGTATTCCTGAGGCCGATAAAGATCGTATCTTCAGCCGTTTTTACAGACTCGATCACAGCCAGTCTGGCAGTGGATTAGGCTTGGCAATTGTGCGTGACATCGCACATGAACACGGTGCCACCATTAGCGTGCGTTCAGGTGCCAATAGCCGTGGCTCGAGTTTTCTGGTGCTGTTTCCCGATCCCCCGCAGTCAGCGCCTGTTTAAACAAACTGCGGCGCTGCATTCCCATTCTGGTGGATAATCACGCCTTTCCATGTTTTCAGGTCATTGCGTGAGCTATAGCGTCAAAGAGATTTTCTACACCCTGCAAGGAGAAGGTGCTCAATCAGGGCGTCCTGCGGTATTTTGCCGCTTTGCGGGTTGTAATCTATGGTCTGGACGAGAAGAAGATAGAGCCACGGCGATCTGCCGTTTCTGTGACACCGATTTTGTGGGCACAGATGGCAATCAAGGCGGGAAATATGTCAATGCTGCTAAGCTCGCAGCAACAATTAATGCCCAGTGGCCTGCTGAAGCGCCTCAACATAAATACGTAGTGTGTACCGGTGGTGAACCCTTGCTGCAGTTAGATCTAGAATTAATTCAAGCCTTGCATGCATGTGGTTTTGAAGTGGCGATAGAAACCAATGGCACGTTGCCAGTACCCGAAGGTGTGGATTGGATATGCGTAAGCCCTAAAATGGGCGCTGAGTTAGTGGTCAAGTCTGGACATGAAATTAAAGTGGTCGTGCCACAAGATGCGCAGCAACTCGCAGACTATGCCGATTTAGATTTTCAGCATTTCTTTGTGCAAGCCATGGATGGACCAGAGGCTGAAAAAAATATCAGACTTGCGATAGAACTATGCAAAAACACACCGCAGTGGCGTTTGTCATTGCAAACACATAAGTTATTACAAATACCTTAATCATGTTAACTATTACACGCAAATTAGAATTCGATGCAGGCCATCGCATTCCTGATCACAAAAGCCAATGTCGCAATTTACATGGTCATCGCTATACCTTAGAAATCACCTTGATTGGCAATGTGATTGAGCAAGAGGGTAGCTCTGATAATGGCATGATCATGGATTTTTCTGATGTCAAAGCGCTAGCTAAACAGCATTTGGTCGATGTATGGGATCATGCTTTTTTGGTTTATGAAAAAGATACGAAGGTGCGCGAATTTTTAAGCAGCATACCGGATCATAAAACTGTGATCATTCAACACATACCAACGGTAGAAAATCTTGCGCGTACCGCATTTACTATTTTGCGCAATGCCTATCAAGATCACTACGGCACTGGTTTGCGTTTACATAAATTAGTGTTACATGAAACGCCAAATTGCTGGGCTGAGATTACGAATGACAATGAATAATTAATATGACCATGCAGAACGAGATCGATATTCAATTTATGCACGAGGCCATCGCCTCTGCCAAAAAAGCCGAAACCTTGGGTGAAGTGCCGGTAGGTGCTGTTATTGTGTATGAAGGACAGATAGTCGCTACCGGTCATAATCAACCGATAGAGAGTCATGATCCTACAGCACATGCTGAGATTGCCGCCTTACGCGCTGCTGCAAAAGTGTTAGGAAATTACCGCTTGCCTGGTTGTACCTTATATGTAACGTTGGAACCATGTGGTATGTGTGCCGGTGCTATGTTGCACGCAAGGCTAGCTCGTGTTGTATATGGTGCTGCAGATCCAAAAACTGGTGTGTGTGGTTCTGTGATTAATTTATTTGCTGAAGAAAAGCTCAATCATCACACGACGATAACGGGTGGTGTGATGGCAGAAGAATGTGGTCAGTTGTTACGTGATTTTTTTATTAAACGTCGTGCTCAAGCTGTACATGAAAGTCTGACCGCCGATTACAGTCAAAAACACTAAATCATTATGTCGACTCCATCACAACAAGTTGGTATTGCTGTCATAGGGTTAAGTGGCTACTCCACTGATCCTGTCGCTTATAAACAAGGCATTACGCGTTTGCAGGCTATGGGTCATGTGATTCATGATTACACCGCGCCTGAAAAAAAACATCTGCGCTTTGCGGATAGTGATGAAGGTCGATTAGAACAACTACAAGCTGCAATAAACAATCCTGAAATACACATCATCATGGCCTTGCGTGGTGGTTATGGTTTATCGCGTTTATTGCCCCGTATAGATTTTTCATTACTCGCTGCAAGTAAAAAACTGTTTGTGGGTCACAGTGATTTCACCGCTTTGCATATGGGATTACTAGCGCAAACTGGTGCGGTGAGTTTTGCGGGGCCTATGGTTTGTGATGATTTTAGTCGCGCTGATGTGAGTGATTTCACTCATCAGCATTTTTGGGAATGTCTGCATTCAAAAAACATCACGCTTCAATCTGTATTTAAAGGTAATCCATCACTCGATGTGCAAGGCACGCTGTGGGGTGGCAATCTCAGTATGTTGCTGTCACTTATAGGTACGCCTTGGATGCCTGCAATAGAAGGCGGCATTCTGTTTATAGAAGATGTGAATGAACATCCTTATCGTGTAGAGCGCATGCTCTTACAACTTGCCCATGCAGGCATTTTGCAAAAACAAAAAGCGGTGTTGTTGGGTGATTTTTCTGCTTATAAATTGAGTGATTACGATAACGGCTATAACTTCGACATCATGTTGAATTACATGCGCCAGCATGTTGCCGTTCCTTTGGTGCAGGGTCTGAAGTTTGGTCACACACTCGATAAATTAACTCTGCCAGTCGGTGCAAAGGCGCACCTGCAATCAAATGCTCAGGGTTTTACTCTCACCGTCACCGATTATCCCCACCTAGCAGTTGTCTAAAAAATCATCTCAAACCTTAGCTAAGTTAGGCGTGTGTTCTGCTGCGCTGCAGCGTCAAATGGTAGAATCACGGGTTATTCTTGTTTGATTTTTAAAGGTTCCCGCAGTGCTTTCTACAGCTAATATCACCATGCAGTTTGGGCCTAAGCCCTTGTTTGAAAACATTTCAGTTAAGTTTGGAGACGGCAATCGCTACGGCTTGATTGGTGCCAATGGCTGCGGCAAATCCACTTTCATGAAAATCCTGGGTGGTGATCTCGAACCTTCCGCTGGTAATGTCATGCTCGATCCCGGTGAGCGCTTAGGTAAATTGCGCCAAGATCAGTTTGCGTTTGAAGACATGCGTGTGTTGGATGTCGTCATGATGGGGCATACAGAGATGTGGGCTGCAATGGCTGATCGTGATGCAATCTACGCGAATCCGGATGCAACGGATGATGATTACATGAAGGCTGCTGACCTCGAAGCTAAGTTTGCTGAGTATGATGGTTACACAGCAGAGGCACGAGCAGGTGAGTTGTTAGCGGGTGTAGGTATACCGATTGCGCAGCATCAGGGTTTGATGAGTAGCATTGCCCCCGGTTTTAAATTGCGTGTGTTGTTAGCGCAGGCTTTGTTTTCTAATCCTGATATTTTGTTATTAGACGAACCGACTAACAATCTCGATATCAACACCATTCGTTGGTTAGAAGATGTGCTGAATCAGCGCAATTCAACCATGATTATCATTTCCCATGACAGGCATTTCCTGAATCAGGTTTGCACTCACATGGCTGACATGGATTTCGGCACACTCAAAGTGTATCCTGGCAATTACGATGATTACATGTTGGCTTCTACACAAGCACGTGCTCAGCAAATGGCAGCGAATGCAAAAGCAAAAGAGAAAGTCGCAGAGTTACAGGATTTTGTGCGCCGTTTTTCTGCCAACAAATCGAAAGCCAGACAAGCAACTTCACGTGCTAAGCAAATCGATAAAATCAAGATTGATGATTTCAAACCTTCTTCACGTCAAAATCCTTTCATACGTTTTGAAGGCGAGAAAAAACTTCACAGACTAGCAGTAGAAACACAAGGCATTAGCAAAGCTTACGACCATCCCTTGTTTAAGCACTTTAGTATCGCAGTCGAAGCCGGTGAAAAAATCGCCATCATTGGTGCGAATGGTGCAGGTAAGACGACCTTGCTGCGTTGTATAGGTGGTGATTTATGTGGATTACAAGCAGATAGTGGCACTGTGAAATGGGCGGAGAATGCGAATGTAGGCTATATGCCGCAAGATCCTACGGAAGAATTTGCAGCAGAAAAAAATCTGACTGATTGGATGGGGCAGTGGACGCAAGAAGGCGATGATGATCAAGCAGTGCGCTCTATTTTAGGTCGCTTGTTATTCTCTGGTGATGATGTTAAAAAAATTGTGAAGGTTTTATCCGGCGGTGAAAAAGGTCGCATGATTTACGGCAAACTCATGTTAGGTAGACATAACGTGATGTTAATGGATGAGCCAACCAATCATATGGATATGGAATCGATTGAATCACTCAACATCGCCTTAGAAAAATATGCCGGCACCTTGATTTTTGTGTCACATGATAGAGAATTTGTTTCTTCTCTTGCCACGCGAATTTTAGAGATCAAAGAAGATGGCATTGTAGATTTTCAAGGCAGTTATGAAGATTATTTATCTTCACAAGGCATACTGTAATCATGCAAATCAAGACGATAGAATTTGAACGCCCTGCGATCACTCAGGGTGCAAGCTGCACTCAAGAAGCTTGGGCACGTGTTCCTGCTGCTGTCTCGCCAGCAGAAAAAGTGGCGCTGAAAGAAAAAATCAAACGTCTCTTAAAAGAAAAAAATGCTGTATTAGTTGCGCATTATTATGTAGACGCTGATTTACAAGATCTGGCGGAAGAAACAGGTGGTTGTGTTTCTGATTCTTTAGAAATGGCGCGCTTCGGTCGCGATCATGCTGCACAAACTTTAGTTGTTGCAGGTGTGAGGTTTATGGGTGAGACAGCAAAAATACTCTCACCAGAAAAAACAATTCTCATGCCTGATCTGGATGCGACTTGTTCACTCGATCTGGGTTGTCCTGCCGATGAATTCACTGCGTTGTGTGATGCTCATCCAGATCGCACCGTTGTGGTGTATGCCAATACCAGTGCGGCAGTTAAAGCGCGTGCTGATTGGATGGTGACTTCTTCTATAGGTTTAGATATCGTCGCGCATTTGCATGCGCAAGGCAAAAAAATATTATGGGCACCCGATAAGCATTTAGGTGGTTACATACAAAAGCAGACCGGTGCTGATATGTTGTTGTGGCAGGGATCGTGTTTAGTACATGATGAATTTAAAGGTTTGGAATTAGAACTATTAAAGCGCGATCATCCTAACGCAAAAATTTTAGTGCATCCTGAATCGCCTGCTGCAGTAGTTGCATTAGCAGATGTCGTGGGATCAACTTCACAAATGATCGCTGCGGCACGATCATTAGATGCGCAAGAATTTATCGTTGCGACCGATAATGGTATTTTGCATAAGATGCGGATGGCAGCACCTGGTAAGCATTTTATTGAAGCGCCCACTGCAGGGAATAGTGCTACTTGCAAGAGTTGTGCGCATTGCCCTTGGATGGCCATGAATGCCTTACAAAATTTAGCAGACGTATTAGAAACAGGCAGTAATCAAATTCATGTTGAACCTGTGATCGCTAAAAAAGCGGTAGTTTGTATCGATCGTATGTTGCAGTTTGCAGCTGAGCGCAAAACTAAAGTCGCTCCCTCAGCGGATTTAGCGCAAGAGCAGAAATTATTTTCCGGCATAGGTCCGGCTTAAATGTGATTGCATGAATAAATGATGAGTAATCTTCGTAATCCCCATGCACCATTTGATGCGGCTTTAAGTGCAGCATTGACTGCCAATGTGCATGCTGCCTTGACTGAAGATGTGGGTAGCGGAGATTGGACAGCTAAGCTGGTTCCTGAACAAGTGCGTAAAAAAGCTGCGGTGGTGGTACGTGAAGCAGCAGTGCTATGTGGTGCACCTTGGTTTGATGCAGTCATGCAGGCAGTCGATGCCAACATACACATTGATTGGCAATTTGCTGAAGGTGATCTCATGCAAGCTGATGCAGTGGTGTGTCAGATTGAAGGCTCAGCACAATCTTTGTTAACTGCTGAACGTTGTGCATTGAATTTTTTGCAGTTGTTGTCTGGTGTGGCTACAGCCACTCGTCACTATGTGCAGTTGATTGCAGATTCACATGCTGCCATTCTCGATACACGCAAGACTTTGCCTGGATTACGTTTAGCGCAAAAATATGCAGTGCGTGTAGGTGGTGGACAGAATCAACGCCTTGCTTTGTATGATGGTATTTTGATTAAAGAAAATCATATTGCAGCTGCAGGTGGTATTCCTGAAGTGTTACAAGCAGCGACAGCGTTACAAGCTGGTGTGAGCATACAGATTGAAGTAGAAAATCTCGCAGAATTAAATGAGGCATTAGCCTCAGGTGCAACTTCTGTGTTGCTCGATAATTTTAGTTTAGAGATGATGCGTGAAGCAGTGAGTGTGAATCAAGGCCGCGCAGTGTTAGAAGCTTCAGGTGGTGTGAATGCACAAACTGTGCAAGCGATTGCACAAACAGGTGTGGATAGAATTTCTATCGGTAGTTTAACTAAAGATATACGCGCAACAGATTACTCACTCAGAGTGATTAGCTAAGCACGGCTTTATAAATTGCGTGCTCTGGGCATGAGTATGGTTGGGCCAGCAGTAGGTAAGGTCTCAGGGAAATCTAAGCTGTAATGCAGACCTCGGCTTTCATGACGCGATAAAGCACTGTTCACTATCAGTGAAGCCACATCAACTAAATTACGTAGTTCAAGCAAATCAGGTGTGATGCGGAAGTTTGCGTAATATTCATCAATCTCTTCTTTTAATAAGCGTATGCGATGCTGAGCACGTTCTAGTCGCTTAGTGGTACGCACAATACTCACAAAATTCCACATAAAGCGACGCAACTCATCCCAGTTTTGTGTGATGACGACTTCTTCGTCAGCATCAGTTACACGACTTTCATCCCACTCAGGCAAGGCATGGGTAGTAGTAGGCGATTGCTGTGCAATATGCAATGCAGCAGCACGACCTAACACCACACATTCTAATAATGAATTACTAGCTAAACGATTTGCTCCATGTAGTCCTGTGTACGCCGTTTCACCGACTGCATATAAACCTGCAATTTCAGTGCGTCCATCCAGATCAGTCATTATGCCGCCACAGGTGTAGTGAGCTGCAGGTACCACCGGTATAGGTTGACGCGTGATGTCGATACCAAATTCTAAGCAACGTGCATAAATCGTCGGGAAATGCTCTTTGAGAAATTCTGGGGATTGATGCGTGATATCTAAATCCACATGATCTAGACCACGTTTTTTCATTTCAAAGTCGATGGCTCTTGCCACGACATCGCGTGGTGCTAACTCACCGCGTTCATCGTGTTGCGGCATAAAGCGTTGACCAGCGACGGATCCCGCACTGGCAGGTAGTTTTAATAAGCCACCTTCACCACGCACGGCTTCACTAATTAAAAATGATTTTGCATAAGGATGATAGAGGCAGGTCGGATGAAATTGTATGAATTCCATATTTGCCATACGACATCCAGCACGCCATGCCATCGCAATACCATCGCCAGTCGCTGTGTCTGGATTCGTGGTGTAGAGATAAACCTTACCAGCACCGCCTGTTGCTAATACAGTTTGGCTCGCACTAATGGTCATCACTTTGCCAGTCACCACATCTTGTACATACAAACCTAGGCAACGTGAAGCTTCACCTTTCAAATGCAGTTTATCTGTGGTGATTAAATCAATCGCGAAATGATGTTCCAATAAAGTGATGTTCGGATGTTCACGTACGCGTTGCTCTAAGGTGAGTTGTACTGCATGTCCTGTTGCATCCGCTGCGTGGATGATGCGGCGTTGACTGTGACCACCTTCCCGTGTGAGGTGATAACCTAGTTCTGTAGTTTCATCGCGCGTAAACGGCACGCCTTGTGTGATTAACCAATCTATCGCTTTGCGGCTGTGTTCCACAATAAAGCGGGTGGCTGTTTCATCGCAAATCCCTGCACCTGCAATCAAGGTATCAGCGACATGTTGGTCTATGCTGTCGGTGGAATCTAAGACTGCAGCTATTCCACCTTGTGCCCAATCACTAGCGCCATCACGCAAAGTGCGCTTGGAAATCACGGCTATTTTCTTGTTTTCGGCCAAATGTAGAGCAACGGAGAGACCGGCCAGACCACTGCCAACGATGGCGACATCAAAATTCATGCTATTTAGATTCTTATTTGAAAAATACGATGAAAAGCGTTTATTACTTTATGACTATATGCGATTTATCTAAAGGCCGTATTCAAAGCTGCTAAGACCCCACTTTTAATCTGGTCTTGTTCTGCTAAAAATCAACAAAACCGCATGCATTTATAGGGCTAGATCTAGGGTGAAAATCAATATTTGATGCCTCAGACTCGATTCATATCAAATGATTGTTGACTTTATGCGAAAAACACAACTTATCCAGTATAATGCCTTCACGTTGAGATTCGAGTAGCAGTGGTGCAGTATCAGTCTGTAATTCCTTACTTGGTTGAGACGCTTTTATGGCGGGGTCACCCGCGCAACTTACTAAGATAGGAAATGCAATGGCAACAGGTACTGTTAAATGGTTTAACGATTCTAAAGGTTTCGGTTTCATCACTCCAGACGAAGGCGGCGAAGATCTGTTCGCTCACTTCTCAGCGATTCAATCCAGCGGTTTCAAATCGCTGCAAGAAAATCAGCGCGTACAGTTTGAAGTGACAACCGGCCCTAAAGGCAAACAGGCTTCGAATATTCAACCTGTGTAATTGTCTCTGGCATAGATTTCACTCTGCCTAAAAATCCCTGCTAAGGCAGGGATTTTTTTTACCTATTTTTTCGTTGATTTAGTTTTTCCAATAATCTGGTTCTGCAAATGCACGTCTAAGAAAATCAACAAAGGCTCGTATTCTCAGAGGTAAATGCTGTCTTTGTGCAAAAACAGCATAGATATCATTACCAGGCGCTGCGAATTCATCGAGCACAGTCACGAGCTTGCCTGATTCAATTTCTCCCCCCACTTCCCACATAGAGCGCCAAGCTAATCCTCTTCCTTGCAATGCCCAGTCATGTAAGACTGCGCCATCATTACAAGCCATATTGCCTTGAACTTTAAGTACAACGTTCTTTCCGTTTTGCCTAAACGTCCAACCGCGCTGACTACCTTCACTAGAAATTGTAAGGCAGTGATGCCGTGATAATTCATCCAATGAATGAGGTGTGCCGAATTTTTTTAAATACTCAGGTGCTGCAACTACGACGCGTTTGTTATCGGCGAGTTTGACGCCGATTAAATTTGAATCTGCTAGATCTGCAATACGAATAGCAACGTCGACACCTTCACCGATGAGATCGACCACCCTGTCATTTAAGTTAAGGGTAACGCTCACATCGCGGTATTCGGTCAGAAAAGAGGGAATAAGTGGCGCAACATGTTGGCGCCCAAAACCAGCTGGAGCAGAGATGATGAGATGGCCACTGGGGCGGGCGCTACGTTCAGAAACCTGTGTTTCTGCATTCTCTAAGTCGAGCAAAATACGCTGACAGCTCTCTAGAAATGCGGCGCCTTCGTTGGTTAATGCGATTTTTCGGGTAGTGCGTTGGAGTAGCTTGACGCCCAAACGCTCTTCCAGTGCGTCTAGACGGCGACCTATCATGGCAGGTGCAATGCCCTCTGCGCGGGCGGCTGCTGAGAGGCTGCCTCGGCTAATCACATCCACAAAGGTGGAGATTTGTTTGAACTGATCCATGCATCATATTCCATCACTAAAACGCAATAATAAAGGTTTTTTGATTGGGATTTGTGATTCCTATTTTATAACTCTGGCGACTTAATTGCTCAGTGCAGGCAGCGTCGCTAGGTAAATACGCAGACCTGCAAGCAGCATTTCAATTGCCATAGCAGTCAGCAACAGACCCATCAAACGTTCAAACGCAGTGATAACCCTAGGACCCAATACCCGTTGCAGTCTGTCTGCACTGAGCAAAATCACTAACCAACATAAAGCAACGAGAGAGAGCACCAATAGGTAATAGCCTATAGCCATTTTGGCTTGCGAAGAAAAAAGTAGTACTGTGACGAGCGCTGAGGGTCCGGCTAAAGCAGGAATCGCTAGTGGAACGATGAAGGGTTCGTTATCGAGAGCATTATCAATGTGACCGAAGATGCCATCAGGCTGAGGAAACACCATACGGAGTGCAATTAAAAATAAAATCACACCGCCGCCTATGCGCAATGAGATTTCAGATAACTGCAGCGCTTGCATGAAGTAACGACCAAATAACATAAAGAGCAGCAATATGAAGAAAGCGATACTGCATTCACGCAGTATGACTTTTGCGCGTCGATGTGGTTCTACACGACGTAAGGCACTCACAAACAGAGGCACATTACCAAAGGGATCGGTAACGAGTAACAGCAATATGAAGGATTGAAAAAAATTATGCGTCATGAAGACTGTCCTAAAGAGGACCATCATGCATGACTAATGGGAAGTGCGAATGTGCTTTGCTTAACTGATTGACTTAAGCTTAGCGGGCTATGACAATCAAGAAATAATTTCTGCTAAACGTGCTCTTAAGTTAGCCGAGAGTTGCCATTCTTGCCTAGCTGCCGTGCTGATGGCTTCTTGTTGTAATTCTTCCTGACTGCGATCAAGCTGAGCTTGCAATAAGCGTGCTACCTGTCGAGGCTCAGGCAACATGGT
>CANGLD010000052.1 GCA_947454475.1 Oxalobacteraceae bacterium | reverse complement strand
GCGCCAGAAGAAAAAGCGCGTGGTATCACGATCAACACAGCCCACGTTGAATACGAAACCCAAAACCGTCACTACGCACACGTAGACTGCCCAGGCCATGCTGACTATGTAAAAAACATGATCACTGGTGCGGCACAGATGGACGGCGCAATTTTAGTTTGCTCAGCAGCAGACGGCCCCATGCCACAAACCCGCGAACACATCCTGTTAGCGCGTCAAGTTGGTGTGCCATACATCATCGTGTTCTTGAACAAATGCGACATGGTTGATGACGCAGAATTGCTCGAACTCGTAGAAATGGAAGTACGTGAATTACTCTCCAAATATGAATTCCCAGGCGACGATCTGCCTATCATCCGTGGTTCGGCTAAGTTGGCTTTAGAAGGCGACAAAGGCGAATTGGGCGAATTGGCAATCATGAAATTAGCTGAAGCATTAGACAGCTACATTCCTACGCCAGAGCGCGCAGTTGATGGCGCATTCTTAATGCCAGTTGAAGACGTATTCTCCATCTCTGGTCGCGGAACCGTTGTAACTGGACGTGTAGAGCGCGGCATTGTAAAAGTTGGCGAAGAGATCGAAATCGTTGGTATTCGTGACACACAAAAAACCACCTGTACAGGTGTAGAGATGTTCCGTAAATTGCTCGACCAAGGTCAAGCAGGCGACAACGTTGGCGTGTTGTTACGTGGTACCAAGCGTGAAGACGTAGAGCGTGGTCAAGTGTTGGCAAAGCCAGGTTCGATCAAGCCACACAAACACTTCACAGGCGAGATTTATGTCTTGTCGAAAGACGAAGGTGGTCGTCATACACCATTCTTCAACAACTACCGTCCACAGTTTTACTTCCGTACGACGGACGTAACGGGCGCTATTGAACTGCCAGAAGGCAAAGAGATGGTAATGCCTGGAGACAACGTATCGATCACAGTAAAGCTGATCAATCCGATTGCGATGGAAGAAGGCTTGCGTTTTGCGATACGTGAAGGTGGCCGTACTGTAGGCGCCGGCGTCGTAGCTAAAATCATCGAGTAAGAAAAATAGATCAGGTGTTTGCGTGGAGTGATCTGCGCAAACATTCATTTATTTTAATTACTAAGTTTTCCGCAGGGGCGTAGCTCAATTGGCAGAGTGACGGTCTCCAAAACCGTAGGTTGGGGGTTCGAGGCCCTCCGCCCCTGCCACAAGATCAGACTGAACACCGAAAGCAAACAGCATGTCTAACCAATCTGTGCAGACAGTGACTACATCAGCCGACAAGGCAAAGATGACTCTCGCAGTATGCGCCGTAATCGCCGGAGTCGTGGGCTTCTATATGTTGGCAGGCCAAACCACGCTAGTAAGAGCGGGTGCTCTGGTGGCAGGGTTGCTGCTGGCTGTTGCATTTGCTTGGACTTCACAATCTGGTCGCAGCTTTGTGAGCTTTGCTGGCGAAGCAGTTCGTGAAACTAAAAAGGTTGTCTGGCCAACACGCAGAGAAGCAATGCAAATAACGGGTGTTGTATTCGGTTTTGTGTTGGTAATGGCTGTGTTTTTGTGGGGCACCGATAAGCTGCTTGAGGTTATTTTCTATGACCTCATTTTGCGCTGGAGATAATGATGACCGACAACGCGCAAGTAAACACACCATCAGGATCTGCTTCAGGTGCTAAAAAGCTCTGGTATGTCGTGCATGCTTATTCAGGTATGGAAAAGAGTGTGCAGCGCGCCTTAGCTGAGCGCATCACACGTGCAGGAATGGAAGATAAATTCGGCCAAATTCTTGTGCCTACCGAAGAAGTCATTGAAATGAAAAACGGTCAAAAAGCTGTGACCGAACGCCGTTTCTTCCCAGGTTATGTGTTGGTCGAAATGGAAATGACTGATGAGACCTGGCATTTGGTGAAAAACACCAACAAAGTAACCGGTTTCATTGGTGGAAAATCGAATAAACCTACGCCTATTCCGCCGCATGAAGTCGACAAAATCATGCATCAGATGCAAGAGGGTGTAGAGAAGCCACGTCCTAAAGTGCTGTATGAAGTTGGTGAGTTAGTGCGCATTAAAGATGGCCCATTCACTGATTTCAATGGCAACGTTGAGGAAGTGAATTACGAAAAATCTCGCGTGCGTGTATCCGTGACGATTTTTGGTCGCGCTACTCCAGTAGAACTAGAGTTTGGTCAAGTTGAAAAGGCTTGATTGATAAAGAATAAGCGCCAGTCATGGTGCAACGATAGCCTTAAACAGCGATCGTAAAACATGACTAAAAATGCAGTACAAGAAGTTAAGTAGTACAGAGGAGCCGTAATAGTTAGTTGTAAGACCAACGAATCGGCGCTATCACTCATTTAAAGGAGCCCTCATGGCAAAGAAAATTATTGGCTTTATCAAGCTGCAAGTGCCAGCTGGTAAAGCAAATCCTTCCCCTCCAATTGGTCCAGCATTGGGTCAACGTGGTTTGAACATCATGGAGTTTTGTAAAGCATTTAATGCGCAAACTCAGGGTGTAGAACCAGGTCTGCCTATTCCAGTGGTGATCACTGCATTTGCGGATAAGTCTTTCACCTTCGTGATGAAGACACCGCCTGCAACGATTTTGATTAAGAAAGCAGCTGGCATACAAAAAGGTTCTGCTAAGCCGCATTCAGACAAAGTTGGCAAGATCACTCGCAAACAAGCTGAAGAAATCGCTACCCAAAAACGCCCAGATTTGACCGCTGCTGATATGGATGCTGCAGTGCGCACCATCGCAGGTTCAGCGCGTTCCATGGGTATCACGGTGGAGGGACTGTAATGACTAAACTTTCAAAACGCGCCAAGCTGATCAAAGCTAAAGTTGATCGCACTAAGGTCTATCCATTTGACAATGCAGTTGCATTGATCAAAGAACTGGCGACTGCAAAATTTAACGAATCCATCGACGTTGCTGTGCAACTTGGTGTTGATGCAAAAAAATCAGATCAAGTTGTGCGTGGCTCAGTCGTTCTGCCAGCAGGTACAGGTAAGAGCGTACGTGTCGCCGTGTTTGCATCGGGTGAAAAAGCTGATCAAGCAAGAGCAGCTGGTGCAGAAGTCGTTGGTATGGAAGATTTGGCTGAACAAATCAAAGCAGGCGATATGCCGTTTGATGTTGTTATCGCTTCCCCAGACACTATGCGTATCGTTGGTACATTAGGTCAGATTTTAGGCCCACGTGGTTTGATGCCGAATCCTAAAGTCGGTACCGTGACACCAGATGTAGCAACAGCGGTGAAGAATGCAAAAGCTGGTCAGGTGCAATACCGTACTGACAAAGCAGGCATTGTGCATGCAACCATCGGTCGTAAATCATTTGCCGATGCTGATCTGAAATCAAATTTAGTTGCTCTGTTAGATGCATTAAGCAAAGCAAAACCTGCAAGCAGCAAAGGCGTTTATTTGCGCAAAGTTTCTCTGTCATCCACGATGGGTGGTGGCGTTCGCGTAGATCAAGCTTCGCTGTCAGCATAAGTAAAAGTTTAAGCCCCTAATCAAGTTTTCGATTAGGGCAGTTCTTTGGGCTGAACCAGTTTCAAGGTATCGAAAATGGTTCAGGCAATCAAAGACCGTTGGGCCTACTAAGTGGTTGGTAGTCGGTTAAAAAGTTGTGGAAGAATTCTTCTACAACGCCCAACGCAGATGGCGAGCCCGAACAAGTTTTGTAGTCTCAAGGCAGCGCATCAGTTTAGCGCCAGTATGAACTCCTAACTTCGGACGCCGTGTTCGAACGATGTAAGGCAGGCAGCCATGTGGTTGTGCAATAGCCGAGCATTATTTTTGGAGGTTGATCGTGGGTCTCAATCTAAATGACAAAAAGGCTGTAGTAGCCGAAATCTCTGCCAAGGTAGCATCGGCACAGACCATCGTGCTGGCCGAGTATCGTGGCATTGAGGTTGGTCACTTGACACAACTGCGCGCCAAAGCGCGTTCCGGTGGTGTGTATTTGCGTGTATTGAAAAATACGCTCGCACGTCGCGCCGTAGAAGGAACCGCGTTTTCTGGCTTAGCTTCCGAAATGACCGGTCCGCTGATTTATGCAATATCAGAGGATGCTGTTGCTGCTGCAAAAATCCTGCAGGATTTTTCAAAGAGCAATGACAAGCTGGTGATTAAGGCAGGTAGTTACGCAGGCAAACCTTTAGACAAAGCAGCAGTTGCAGCGCTGGCTAATATCCCAACCCGTGAAGTACTGATTTCCCAATTGTTGGGCGTCATGTTGGCACCGGTTTCAGGTATGGCTCGTGTACTCGCAGCAGTTGCCGCGAAAAAGGAAGCCGAATCTGCTTAATGAGCGTATAGCTCGCGTAGCAGTGTAGGTAACGTCAATACCAGTCAAATGTAATTACTGAAAAAATTAGGAGTTTTAAATGGCAATCTCGAAAGACGACATCCTGGAAGCAGTTGGTCAAATGTCCGTAATGGATTTGAACGACTTAGTTAAAGCTTTTGAAGAAAAATTCGGCGTATCTGCTGCTGCTATGGCTGTTGCTGGCCCAGCAGGTGCAGGGGGCGGCGGTGCTGCGGCTGCTGAAGAGCAAACCGAATTCAACGTTGTATTGACCGAAGTTGGCGCAAACAAAGTTGGCGTAATTAAGGCAGTACGTGAAATCACTGGTCTGGGCCTGAAAGAGGCGAAAGATCTGGTTGATGGTGCACCGAAGCCAGTTAAAGAAGGCGTTGCTAAAGCGGATGCTGAAGCTGCTAAGAAAAAATTGGAAGAAGCCGGCGCGAAGGCAGACATCAAGTAATTTTAGTTGCAGCGTGTTGCTTAGCGCTGGAAAGAATTTGCAGAGTCAGGTTGAAAAATCAGACTCTGCATAGCTTTCTCTGATGTAGCAGTAAAAATGAAATTTGATTTAAAGAGTCGTAGCAGGTTGATCCTGATGCGGTGTCCCCATAAAGGACTAAGACTTGAGGGTTCTCGGTCAAAGGCGTAAGCCCATTGCGAATCCTGAATTCTCTATCCTTCCTGTCACTCACGGAGTGTTCATGCACTACTCATTTACTGAGAAGAAGCGTATCCGCAAATCTTTTGCGAAACGCGCTAACGTTCATCATATTCCCTTTCTGCTGGCAACTCAGCTTGAATCCTATGCGGGATTCTTGCAGGCAGAAAAGATCCCAACAACTCGGAAAAATGAGGGCTTGCAATCGGCCTTCACATCAATTTTTCCTATCGTTTCGCACAATGGTTTTGCGCGTCTCGAATTTTTATCTTACGTATTGGGAGATCCGCCGTTTGACGTGAAAGAATGTCAGCAGCGTGGTCTGAATTATGCATCTCCGCTGAGAGCGAAAGTGCGTTTGGTTATTCTTGATAAAGAATCGCCAACCAAGCCAGTCGTCAAAGAGATGAAAGAACAAGAAGTCTACATGGGCGAATTGCCTTTGATGACTGAGAATGGTTCATTTGTGATCAATGGCACCGAGCGTGTCATCGTGTCGCAGTTGCATCGTTCACCAGGTGTGTTTTTTGAACATGACCGTGGCAAGACACACTCTTCAGGTAAGTTACTGTTCTCCGCTCGTATTATTCCTTACCGTGGTTCATGGTTGGATTTCGAGTTTGATCCAAAAGATATTTTGTTCTTCCGTGTTGACCGTCGTCGTAAGATGCCAGTCACCATATTGCTTAAAGCAATAGGCATGTCGACTGAACAAATTCTTGAAAACTTCTTTGGTTTCGATGATTTTGTATTGCATGCAGATGGCGCAGAAATGGCCTTTGTAGCAGAGCGTCTACGTGGTGAAGTGGCGCGTTTCGATATAAACGACAAGTCTGGTAAATCACTCGTAACAAAAGACAAACGTATCAACGCGAAACACGTACGTGATATCGAAGCAGCTGGCATCAAGCATATCTCTGTGCCAGAAGATTACTTGTTGGGTCGTGTATTAGCGAAAAACATCGTTGATACAAATACTGGCGAAGTCATCGCTACAGCGAATGATGAACTCACTGAAGAATTGTTAGAGCGTCTGCGTGAAGCAGAAGTGAGCAAAATTCAAACGCTGTACACCAATGATTTAGATCAGGGTCCGTATATTTCTCAAACCCTGCGTGCTGACGATACCGCAGATCAAATGGCTGCGCGTATCGCAATCTATCGCATGATGCGTCCTGGCGAACCACCAACTGAAGATTCAGTTGAGGCTTTGTTTAATGGCTTGTTCTACAACGAAGACAGATACGATCTCTCAGCAGTAGGTCGTATGAAATTCAATCGCCGTATTGGTCGCGAAGAATTAGTTGGTGCGATGACCTTGTCGAACGAAGACGTACTTGCAGTGATCAAGATCTTGGTTGATCTTCGTAATGGTCGCGGCGAAGTGGATGACATTGATCACTTAGGCAATCGTCGTGTGCGTTGCGTTGGCGAGCTCGCTGAAAATCAATTCCGTGCCGGTTTAGTGCGTGTTGAGCGTGCAGTAAAAGAGCGTTTAGGTCAGGCTGAAGCAGATAATTTAATGCCGCATGACTTAATCAACTCTAAACCAATTTCAGCTGCGATTCGTGAATTCTTTGGTTCGTCACAGTTGTCACAGTTTATGGATCAGACTAATCCTCTGTCAGAAATTACCCATAAGCGTCGTGTATCAGCATTAGGACCTGGTGGTTTGACACGTGAACGTGCTGGCTTTGAAGTACGTGACGTACATCCAACTCACTATGGTCGTGTCTGCCCTATTGAAACACCAGAGGGACCAAACATTGGTCTGATTAACTCCTTGGCTTTGTATGCACGTTTGAATGAATACGGCTTCTTAGAAACACCGTATCGCAAAGTGCAATCTGGCAAAGTAACGGATCAAATTGATTATTTGTCTGCAATTGAAGAAGGTCGTTACATCATCGCTCAGGCGAATGCATCGATCAGCAGCAAAGGTGAATTGTCGGATGAATTAGTATCGGCACGTGAAGCTGGCGAAACGATTTTGGTGTCACCAGAGCGTGTGCAGTACATGGACGTTGCTCCAGGACAGATTGTTTCAGTTGCTGCTTCACTGATTCCATTCCTTGAACACGATGATGCGAACCGAGCATTGATGGGTGCAAACATGCAACGTCAAGCTGTTCCTTGTTTGCGTCCTGAAAAAGCGCTAGTAGGTACAGGTATTGAACGTACCGTAGCGGTTGACTCAGGCACAACAGTACAAGCTTTGCGTGGTGGTGTTGTCGATTACGTTGATGCGGGTCGTGTTGTGATTCGTGTGAATGATGATGAAGCACAAGCAGGTGAGGTCGGTGTTGATATTTACAACCTGATTAAATACACACGTTCCAATCAAAACACCAATATCAACCAACGTCCTATCGTTAAAGTTGGTGATCGTGTTGCTAGAAGCGATGTGATAGCGGATGGTGCTTCTACCGACTTAGGTGAGTTAGCTCTTGGTCAGAACATGTTGGTGGCATTTATGCCATGGAACGGTTACAACTTCGAAGACTCGATTTTGATTTCAGAAAAAGTTGTAGCTGATGATCGCTACACCTCGATTCATATCGAAGAGTTGACGGTGGTTGCACGTGACACCAAGCTCGGACCAGAAGAAATTACACGCGATATTTCTAACCTCGCTGAGAATCAATTGGCGCGTTTGGATGAATCAGGCATTACTTACATTGGTGCTGAAGTTGAAGCGGGTGATGTCTTGGTTGGTAAGGTCACACCTAAAGGCGAAACACAGTTAACGCCTGAAGAAAAATTGCTACGTGCGATTTTTGGTGAGAAAGCTTCTGACGTAAAAGATACCTCCTTGCGTGTGCCATCCGGTATGGTAGGTACAGTCATTGATGTGCAAGTGTTTACACGTGAAGGTATACAACGTGACAAACGTGCACAACAAATTATCGATGATGAATTAAAACGTTATCGTTTGGATTTGAATGACCAGCTGCGTATTGTGGAAGGCGATGCATTCCAGCGTCTAGAGAAGATGTTGATTGGTAAGGTAGTCAATGGCGGTCCGAATAAAATCGCTAAAGGCACAGCCATTACACAAGAGTATTTGGCGGACTTAGATCGTTATCACTGGTTTGATATTCGTCCTGCTGAAGATGATGCGGCTGCAGCATTAGAAGCAATTCAAGAATCAATCAAAGAAAAACGTCATCAATTTGATCTTGCCTTCGAAGAGAAGCGTAAGAAACTGACGCAAGGTGATGAATTACCACCTGGCGTACAAAAGATGGTGAAGGTGTATCTCGCTGTTAAACGTCGTCTGCAACCTGGCGACAAGATGGCCGGTCGTCACGGTAACAAGGGTGTGGTTTCACGCATTGTTCCTGTTGAAGATATGCCTTACATGGCAGATGGCACACCAGCTGACATCGTATTGAATCCTCTGGGCGTTCCTTCACGTATGAACGTGGGTCAGGTACTCGAGGTTCACTTAGGTTGGGCAGCGAAGGGCTTGGGATTGCGCATAGGCGAGATGATTAAAGCGCAAGCGAAATCAGTTGAATTACGCACCTTGCTCAAGAAGATTTATAACGAGTCAGGCAAAACGGAAGAGCTCGACAAATTCTCAGATGCAGAGATTTTAGAACTTGCAGAGAATTTGAAAGAAGGTGTTCCATTTGCTACGCCAGTGTTTGATGGTGCAAATGAAGCTGAAATTCATACTATGCTTGATTTGGCTTATCCAGATGAAATTGCAGCCAAGTTGGGTATGACACCTTCGAAAAATCAAGTGACCATGTATGACGGTCGCACTGGTGAAGCCTTCGAGCGTCCTGTTACTGTCGGTTATATGCATGTCTTGAAACTGCACCATTTGGTGGACGACAAGATGCATGCACGTTCGACTGGTCCTTACTCGTTGGTTACTCAGCAACCGCTGGGCGGCAAAGCGCAGTTTGGTGGCCAACGTTTCGGCGAGATGGAGGTGTGGGCACTCGAAGCTTACGGTGCTTCCTATGTCTTGCAAGAGATGTTAACGGTGAAGTCAGACGACGTGAACGGCCGTACCAAGGTCTACGAGAATTTGGTCAAGGGCGATCATGTGATCGATGCAGGCATGCCGGAATCTTTCAACGTGTTAGTGAAAGAAATCCGCTCGCTGGGCATCGACATCGATCTCGAACGCGATTAATTATGTGAGGCCTCTCTCTGATTTCAGAGAGAGGTAAAAGATTATTTTTTCACGCCAACCTGGAGTGATACATGAAAGCACTGCTCGATCTATTCAAGCAAGTTCAGCAAAATGAACAATTCGACGCGATCAAAATTGGTTTAGCGTCTCCTGAAAAAATTCGTTCGTGGTCTTATGGCGAAGTTAAAAAGCCAGAAACCATTAACTATCGTACGTTCAAGCCAGAACGTGACGGTTTGTTTTGCGCAAAAATCTTTGGACCTATCAAAGATTATGAATGCTTATGCGGCAAATATAAACGCCTGAAACATCGTGGTGTGATTTGCGAAAAATGTGGCGTTGAAGTCACGTTGGCAAAAGTGCGTCGTGAGCGCATGGGTCACATTGAGCTCGCATCGCCAACAGCACATATCTGGTTCTTGAAATCTTTGCCATCCCGTTTGGGTATGGTGCTCGACATGACACTACGCGATATCGAGCGTGTGTTGTATTTCGAAGCCTATGTTGTGACAGATCCTGGCATGACTCCGCTGAAAAAATGCCAAATCATGTCGGAAGATGATTACGCTGCGAAGTATGAAGAATTTGGCGATGACTTCACCGCTTTGATGGGCGCTGAAGGCGTACGTGAATTATTGCGTTCTATTGATATTGATAGAGATGCAGAGCAGTTGCGTACAGATTTGCGTGAATCTAAATCTGAAGCCAAGATCAAAAAATACGCTAAGCGTTTAAAAGTATTGGAAGCATTCCAACGTTCAGGTATCAAGCCTGATTGGATGATCATGGAAGTGCTGCCAGTATTGCCCCCAGAGCTGCGCCCATTGGTGCCTTTGGATGGTGGTCGTTTCGCTACTTCAGATTTGAATGACTTATATCGTCGCGTTATCAATCGTAATAATCGTTTGAAGCGTTTGATGGAACTGCGTGCGCCAGAAATTATTACGCGTAACGAAAAACGTATGTTGCAAGAAGCGGTGGACTCATTGTTAGACAATGGTCGTCGCGGCAAAGCGATGACGGGTGCGAACAAGCGTCCGTTGAAATCGTTGGCTGAAATGATTAAAGGTAAGGGCGGCCGTTTCCGTCAAAACTTGTTGGGTAAACGCGTAGACTATTCTGGTCGTTCAGTCATCGTGGTGGGCCCACAGTTAAAACTGCATCAATGTGGTTTGCCAAAATTAATGGCGTTGGAATTATTCAAGCCATTCATTTTCAATAAACTTGAATTGATGGGTCTTGCTACGACCATCAAGGCAGCGAAAAAACTCGTAGAACTGCAAGAGCCGATTGTTTGGGACATTCTCGAAGAAGTTATTCGTGAACATCCTGTCATGCTGAATCGTGCGCCAACCTTGCATCGTTTAGGTATTCAAGCATTTGAGCCAGTGCTGATTGAAGGTAAAGCAATCCAATTACATCCATTGGTTTGCGCAGCGTTTAATGCTGACTTTGACGGCGACCAAATGGCGGTACACGTTCCTTTATCCATCGAAGCACAGATGGAAGCGCGTACGTTGATGCTCGCTTCAAACAATATTCTGTTCCCATCGAATGGTGAGCCATCGATCGTTCCTTCACAAGATATCGTGTTGGGTCTGTACTATGCAACACGCGAAAAAGTAAATGCTAAAGGCGAGGGAATGATGTTCCCTGACGTGTCTGAAGTTATTCGTGCTTACGACAACAAAGAAGTTGAATTATCAACGCGTTGTACTGTTCGTATCACTGAGTATCCTAAGAATGTGCAAACCGGTGAGTTTGAGCGCACCGTGACACGTTATGAAACCACTATTGGTCGCGCTATTCTTTCTGAGATCTTACCTAAAGGTTTGCCATTCTCCGTATTGAATCGTGCGTTGAAGAAGAAAGAAATTTCTAAACTCATCAACACCTCATTCCGTAAATGCGGATTGCGTGCAACGGCTGTATTTGCAGATCAATTGATGCAGTCAGGTTTCCGCTTAGCGACGCGTGCTGGTATTTCCATCTGCGTGGATGACATGTTGGTACCACCACAAAAAGCAACCTTGATTGCTGCTGCTGAACAAGAAGTGAAACAGATTGAGCAACAGTACTCATCTGGTTTAGTTACTGCTGGTGAGCGTTACAACAAAGTGGTCGACATCTGGGGTAAGGCCGGTGATGAAGTCGGTAAGGCCATGATGGAGCAGTTAAAAGTTGAAGATGTCATCAAACGTGATGGCACTAAATCAACCCAAGAATCGTTTAATGCGATTTACATGATGGCTGACTCCGGTGCGCGTGGTTCTGCTGCACAGATTCGTCAGTTAGCTGGTATGCGTGGTTTGATGGCGAAACCAGATGGCTCCATCATTGAGACACCAATTACTGCTAACTTCCGTGAAGGTCTGAATGTTCTTCAGTACTTTATTTCTACTCACGGTGCTCGTAAAGGTTTGGCAGATACAGCTCTGAAAACAGCGAACTCAGGTTACCTGACACGTCGTTTGGTAGACGTTACCCAAGATCTGGTTGTGATCGAAGATGATTGCGGTACAGCGAATGGCGCTTCTATGAAGGCCTTGGTTGAAGGTGGTGAAGTTATTGAAGCATTGCGTGATCGTATTCTTGGTCGTGTTGCTGCAAATGACATTATCAATCCTGAAGATCAAGCAACCTTGTATGCAGCAGGTACCTTGCTAGATGAAGATTCGGTTGAAGAAATCGAACGTCTAGGTATCGATGAAGTAAAAGTTCGTACACCACTCACTTGCGATACACGTTATGGTTTATGCGCAATGTGCTACGGCCGTGACTTAGGTCGTGGCTCTATGGTGAACTCAGGTGAAGCAGTGGGTGTAATCGCTGCGCAGTCGATTGGTGAGCCTGGTACTCAGCTGACCATGCGTACCTTCCACATTGGTGGTGCTGCATCACGTGCTGCTGTTGCTTCCTCTGTTGAAGCGAAATCAAATGGTACCGTGCGCTTTACAGCAACCATGCGTTATGTAACGAATGGCAAAGGTGATCAGATTGTTATTTCTCGTTCCGGTGAAGTACTGATTACGGATGATCATGGTCGTGAACGTGAACGTCATAAAGTGCCTTACGGTGCAACCTTAACTGTTAAAGATGGCCAAGCGATTAAAGCTGGTACAGCGTTGGCAGGTTGGGATCCTCTGACACGTCCTATCATCACTGAGTACACAGGTACTGTGAAGTTTGAAAACGTAGAAGAAGGTTCTACTGTTGCGAAACAAATTGATGAAGTCACTGGTCTTTCAACCTTGGTTGTTATCGATGCGAAGCGTCGTGGTTCCGTCACCAAAATATTGCGTCCACAAGTGAAGCTGCTCAATGAAAAAGGCGAAGAAGTCAAAATCGCTGGCACTGAGCATGCTGTAACGATTGGTTTCCAAGTGGGTGCGCTGATTACAGTAAAAGACGGTCAGCAAGTAACAGTCGGTGAAGTGCTTGCACGTATTCCAACCGAGTCACAGAAAACTCGTGACATTACCGGTGGTCTGCCACGTGTAGCGGAATTGTTTGAAGCACGTTCACCTAAAGATGCTGGAATGTTGGCTGAGGTAACAGGTACTGTCGCGTTTGGTAAAGAAACCAAAGGTAAACAGCGTCTGGAAATCACCGACATGGATGGCAACAAGCATGAGTTCCTGATTACCAAAGACAAACAAGTCTTAGTGCATGACGGTCAAGTGGTGAACAAGGGTGAGATGATTGTCGATGGTCCAGCTGATCCACAAGACATCTTGCGTTTGTTGGGTATCGAAGCGCTGGCTCGTTACAT
>CANGLD010000051.1 GCA_947454475.1 Oxalobacteraceae bacterium | reverse complement strand
TTGCTGAAGCTTGTGCAGCAGCGGGCGTGACTTTTATTGGACCAACTCCGCAGCAAATGCGCGATTGTGGTTTGAAACATACAGCGCGTGCATTAGCACAACAAGCACATTTACCTTTATTGCCCGGTACTGGCTTATTAGAGGATGTGCAAGCGGCATTGGCAGCTGCACTGGAGATAGGTTATCCAGTCATGCTGAAAAGCACAGCGGGTGGTGGTGGAATTGGTATGCGTTTATGTAGGACTGCTGAAGAATTAGAGACAGCCTACACATCAGTTCTTCATCTCTCACAAAATAATTTTAAGAATAGCGGTATTTACTGTGAAAAATTTGTTGAGCAAGCGCGTCATGTAGAAGTACAAATTTTTGGTGATGGAAAAGGAAAAGTAATATCTCTAGGCGAGCGTGATTGTTCTGTACAGCGCCGCAATCAAAAAGTGATTGAAGAAACACCGGCACCAGGCTTGAGTGCTGCTACACGTGCTGAGTTAGCAGAAAGTGCAGTTCGCCTAGGTCAGTCTATCGCTTATTTATCAGCGGGTACGGTGGAGTATGTTTTTGATGCAGACACAGAAAAATTTTATTTTTTAGAAGTTAATACGCGTTTACAAGTAGAGCATGGCATCACAGAAAAAGTATTTGGTGTGGACTTAGTGGAGTGGATGATACGGATTGCTGCTGGTGAAATGACATTGCCGGATCAAAATCAATTGGCATCGCATGGACATGCGATGCAGTTACGTGTTTATGCGGAAGATCCTGTTAAAAATTTTCAACCCTCTTCAGGTTTGTTAACCGAAGTCGTGTTTGCAGAAGGATTGCGAGTCGATACTTGGATAGAGCGAGGAATTACTGTTAGCCCTTACTACGACCCTTTGTTAGCTAAGCTGATAGTGAAATCAGATACACGACAGGCTTCTATTCAGCATCTCATACACTCACTCGCTGATTCACGTATAGATGGTATAGAAACTAATCTTGATTATCTTGCGAAGATATTGCGTCATGCACCCTTTGAAGCTGGTCAGCCAACGACGCAGATGTTGGCGGCTATGCCATATCAACCACATACTATTGAAGTCGTAGAGTCAGGTATACAAACGACAGTGCAAGATTATCCTGGTCGTTTAGGTTTATGGAATGTGGGTATTCCTCCTTCTGGGCCTATGGATAGTTATGCGCATCGCATTGCCAATTTTTTATTAGGCAATGATGAAGAAGCCGCTACCTTGGAAATGACATTACAAGGTGCATCACTGCGTTTTAATACAGATTGTCTGATTGCGATTGCGGGTGCAGATATGGAGGCTACCGTAATTAATGCATCAGGTAAAAAATCATTAGCAAACTGGTGTGCGCATACTATTCAAGCCGGCGACACCTTGCGTTTTTCTGGTGTAGAGGGTGCAGGTGTAAGAACGTATCTCGCTTTTTCAGGTGGTTTGAATATTGCAAAATATCTCAACAGTAGAGCAACCTTCACCTTAGGTCAATTTGGTGGGCATGGCGGTCGTGCATTGCGAGTGGGCGATACCTTACATTTATTTGAACCAGATCAGCATGCAGTTTCAATCAATAAAAAATTACCTGTTTTGCAAAGTAGTAGCTTGCCTACTTATGAACATCACTGGCATATCGCGGTGCATTATGGCCCACATGGCGCACCAGATTTTTTTACTGATGAAGATATACAAATATTTTTCTCTACCGATTGGCAAGTTCACTTTAATTCCAGTCGTACTGGAGTACGTCTCATTGGACCTAAACCTAATTGGGCGCGTCGTGATGGTGGTGAAGCAGGCTTACATCCTTCAAATATTCATGACAATGCCTATGCTATAGGTTCCATTGATTTTACTGGTGATATGCCAGTTATCTTAGGACCCGATGGCCCTAGTCTGGGTGGTTTTGTTTGTCCTGCTGTGATTGTGTCAGCAGATGCATGGAAGATGGGGCAATTAAAACCAGGTGACACAGTGAGATTTAACCGTGTCTCTGTCGATGAAGCAGCGGCATTACGTCAAGAATGTGAAAGTGTTTTTAAACATCAGCCCACACCTTTGACGATTATTACAAGTAGTTCAGCATCTGCATTAAAGCAAGCTGCTGTAATTAGTCATGCTCAGTTAGCTGATGGAACTGAGATTGTATTCCGTCGCGCCGGTGATGATTATCTGTTGATTGAGTTTGGTGCTTTAATACTCGATATGCAATTGCGCTGTCGTGTGCATGCATTGATGATAGCGATACAAGAGAGTCATTTACAAGGTTTAATCGATTTAACCCCTGGCATACGATCACTACAGCTACATTTCGATCATCAAATCATTTCTAGTCATGCTTTGATTAAAAAATTAGAAAAGATTTTATCTTCCTTAGGTTCTGTGGATGAAATGATTTTGCCTTCACGGACAGTGCATTTGCCTTTAGCGTGGAATGATAGTCAGACTCAACTGGCGATACAAAAATATCAAACGACAGTGCGTCCAGATGCGCCTTGGTGTCCCAGCAATATTGAATTCATAAGACGTATCAATGGCTTGCAATCTGAACGCGATGTATACGACATCGTATTTAATGCCAGTTATATGGTGTTGGGATTAGGTGATGTTTATTTGGGCGCACCGGTTGCAACACCTATCGATCCACGTCATCGTTTAGTGACGACTAAATATAATCCTGCACGCACATGGACGCCTGAAAATGCGGTTGGTATAGGCGGAGCCTATATGTGTGTATATGGCATGGAAGGGCCGGGAGGTTATCAGTTTGTTGGCCGTACGGTGCAAATGTGGAATCGATTCAGACAGACTGCTAGTTTCCGTGATGAGCATCCTTGGTTATTACGCTTCTTTGATCAAATCAAATTCTATGAAGTCAGTGAAGAGCAATTATTGGATCATAGACGCGATTTTCCTCTAGGTCGGTTTGAGATCAAGATAGAAGAAGGAAGTTTTTCTTTATCTGAGTATCAAAAATTTTTACGTACGGAAGAATCTTCCATTAATGCTTTCAAACAGACCCAGCAAGCTGCATTTGATGCAGAACGTGAACGTTGGCGTGCGAGTGGTCAAGCTGAGTATGTAAGTGAAGATACGGCAGCAGTATCCACTGTGGTGAGTGACTTACCAGATGGTTGTCGTTATGTGAGTGCGGTGGTGCCAGGCAGTGTGTGGAAAATCACTACGCCAAACGGAAGTCATGTGGAAGAAAATGAAACACTCGCTATTTTGGAATCGATGAAGATGGAAATTCCAGTGGCAACGAAATTTTCTGGCGAGCTGGTGGAGTGGTTAGTTACAGAGGGCTCATCCGTCTTACCTGGTCAACATATTGCGATCATAAGGGAAAAGAAGCATGCATGATATTGCACAACTAGGCTTGCCTAGCTTACAAAATTTAAGCCAAGCTTATCGCGATGCATCTCTGACTACGAGTGCTTGTATTAAAAATTTATTACAGCATATAAAAAATACCGATAGGCCTGAGATTTGGATAACACGCGTGGAAGAATCTGCTTTATTCGCGCGGTCACAAGCTTTAGATCTTTTATTGGAACAAGAAGGTGCTGCGGTATTTAATCGTTATCCTTTGTTTGGTATTCCCTTTGCTGTGAAAGATAATATTGATGTAGCTGGATTGCCGACTACAGCGGCATGTCCTGCATATTCTTATGTACCTGAACATTCTTCTACTGTTGTAAAACTTTTAGTAGAGGCAGGTGCAATTTTAATTGGCAAAACTAATCTTGATCAATTTGCTACAGGTTTAGTGGGTGTACGTTCACCTTATGGAGCAGTTCGTAATGCAGTCGCAGCTGAATATGTATCAGGTGGATCGAGTTCTGGTTCCGGAGCTGCAGTTGCTTTAGGTTTGGTAGCTTTTTCTTTAGGTACAGATACTGCAGGTTCTGGCCGAGTGCCAGCAGGCTTAAATGGCATTGTGGGTCTGAAGCCTAGTCGCGGATTAATTTCAGCGCATGGTGTTGTGCCTGCATGCAGAACTTTAGATTGTGTTTCAATTTTTGCGAAAACAGTAGGCGATGCATGGACGGTGCTACGTGTGGCAGGACAATACGATGCAGCTGATGCCTATTCCAGAGAAATAGCGATGACTGGTATGCGATGCCGACACTTCGAGATTGCGATTCCTTCTAAGCTTGAGTTTTATGGTGATGTGATAGCAGAAGCAGCGTTTAATAAAACACTAGAAAAATTAAAATCACTTCCGCATGTGAAATTAAAGAGCATAGATTTTTCAGTGTTTACTCAAGCAGCCGCTTTACTTTATCAAGGGCCGTGGGTAGCAGAACGATTAGCTGCAGTTGGTGATTTTTTTCATAGTCATGAAAAAGACATGCATCCTGTTGTTGCAGGCATCATAGGGCAGGGTAAAAATTATGATGCCGTTGATACCTTTAATGCGATGTATCAGTTAGCTGATTTGCGACGTGCTGCTGAAATCGCTTTGCAAGATGTGGACTTCTTGTTAGTACCGACTACACCTACTATGCCTAAGATTGCAGCAGTTGAAGCAGATCCTGTGCGATTGAATTCACAGCTAGGCTATTACACAAATTTTGTTAATTTCTTTGATATGGCTGCGCTTGCTGTACCGGCAGATTATCGAGAAGATGGATTACCGGCAGGTGTCACTTTGATAGCAGGAGCAGGATCGGATCAACTCTTAGCAGCAGCAGCACAAAGCTTATTCCCTATCAAAAACGATACCGCAGTTGCAGGTCAGCCTTTAACCTTTCATGAAGCCACGATAGAACTCGCAGTGGTAGGTGCCCATCTTGAAGGTCAACCTTTGAATTGGCAATTATTGGAACGCGGTGCACGCAAAGTAATGCAAACGCGTACCTCTGCGCATTATCGTCTCACTGCTTTACCGGACACGGCGCCTCCCAAACCTGGTTTAGCGCGCGTTGCTAAAGATGGTGCTGCAATCGAGATAGAAATTTGGGAAATACCTGTTCGTCGTTTTGGTGAATTTGTTGCTGAGGTTCCTGCGCCTTTAGCGATAGGCACGGTAGAAGCTGAGGATGGTCGTTGGGTTAAAGGCTTTGTTTGTGAGCCCGCTGCACTAGAGGGTGCAAAGGATATTAGTCATTACGGAGGCTGGCGTGCTTATTTAGCCAGTAAAGGATAAAACCAGTTTATTTTTCAGGGTGCATCTAGGTGCTTAAGACGCTGTGAATATGCTCCATACAAGTGCAAGTCAGGAAATTTTTCACCAGAGTAGTGCTGATTTTGAAGTTAAAGAGATGAATGATATTGGCATTAGATTTGCTATATAGAAAGTTAGGAAATCATATTTTTACAAGGAGCCTCACCATGTCTGGTTTATCTCGTCTTACTTCATCAACTTCTATAATTAGTTCGATGAAAAAAATGCTAGTGGGAGCTCTGCTCGCAATGACAGCGAGTGCGTCATTCGCAACTACGCAAATGAAAATTGGCACGGTAAATTGGATAGGTTATGGTCCATTTTACGTAGCTGAAGCGTTGGATTTATATAAGAAATATGGCCTCTCCGTAAAGCTGCAAGTATTTAGTGATCCAGCTTTAATTCCCCCTGCTTTAGTGGGTGGTTCGGTTCAAGGTGCAATGCTCACTTATGACCAAGTCATCGGTCAGGTTGCAAAAGGTGTGATGCAAAAAGTGGTGATGCCGATTGATTATTCCAATGGTGGTGATGCGATTGTAGTGACGAATGGCATTAACAAAATTTCGGAATTTAAAGGTAAGAAAATTGGTTTAAATCCTTTGTCGCCTTCTGATTTCTTATTGTCTTATGCGCTTAAATCTAATGGCATGACGGATAAAGATTTTACTTTGGTCAGTATGACACCTGAATCTGTACCTGCTGCGATGGCTTCTGGCCAATTACAAATTGGTGTGACCTATGAGCCTAGTCTGTCACAAGTTATTTCTCAAGGTGGTGGTAAGAAATTCAAAGTGATTTTCTCTTCTAAAGATGCGCCGGGCCTGATTGCTGACGTATTAGTGTTTGATGAAAAATATATTAAATCCAACCCTAAAGAAGTCAATGGCGTTATGAAGGCTTATTTAGATGGTATGGCTTTCATGAAAGCAAAGCCTGATGAGGCTGCAAAAATCATAGGTAAATTTATGGGTATTAGCCCTGCTGAAGTGAAAGAGCAACTCACAGGTGTATACAACATTCCTTTAGCTGAAATGCCTAAAGCATTTACGAAATCTAAAGAAACAACTTCTTATTATGCAAGTGGTGAAGTTATTTCCGGTATTTTAAAAACTAAAGGTCAGATCAGTAAGATTCCAACTACTGAATCAACTATGGATGCACAATTTGTTAGCGCGTTACAAGCCAAGTAATAATTTCATTTTAATTATCAATACACGCGCTCACTAAAAAAGTGGGCGCGTTTTTATTGACATCCTTAGTTAATTACATTCTTCATGTCGGTACTTGATCGAACTTTCCGTTTTCCAGATGCTGTCATGCCTAATGTGTTGGCATTGACAGTCACGATACTTGGTTATTTACTAGGTGTATTTTTTCTCACATCATCTTCTTGGATAATAGTGTCTTTAGGTGTTGTGCTAACTTGTTTGTCTTTGACTTGGTCTGCTTACTACATCCATGAATTTGCTCATTACGCTATTTTCAAAACACCTGCTGTAAATCGACGTTGGGGCATATTCATGACGTGGATGAATGGTAGTTGTATTGCACATTTTGATGATATGCGTCGTAAGCATTTACGACATCATGTGGAACGAGCCGATGTCATTACATTTGATGTGCAAGCTTATTTGCGCACTGCGCCAAGTTGGTTGCGTAAAAGTGTACTTGCACTCGAATGGTTATATTTTCCTGCTGTAGAGTTTTTGATGCGTGGTTTTGTGATTGCTCGTGCATGGAGGTTGGGTGGTCATGCACGTTTGCGCGTAGTAGCAATTATTGCACTACGATGTACGTTTTTGTTTGGTCTTTATTTTATTTCGCCATGGGCTGTACTGGGTTATTTTATTGCGTATCTTGCTTTCATAACGTTGCTACGTTTTGCCGATTGTTTTCAGCACACTTATGATGTTTATCCTATAGATGGAGATAATCCTGTTCCTAAAGATAAAATCAGAGATCGAGAATATGAACAACAGAATACTTATTCGGATGTAGTAGGTTTAGAAAATCGGTGGTTAAATCTTATCTGGTTGAATTTTGGCTACCACAATGCGCATCATGAAAAACCAGCCATGCCTTGGCATCAGCTTCCTGCATTACATCGTGAATTATTTTCTGAGAATTTTGCTCAAGTGATTACAGTGCCTGAGCTATTACGAAGTTTTCATCAACATCGCGTACATCGTATTTTGGCAAAAGATTACGGCGAGGTTCTTGCTATTGAAAAAGCAGGCCGTGCCAATAATTTTATAGGCGCAGTTGGTGTATCCTTTCTTACAGCAGTGTAATAAGCCAACATCGCTGATTATGCTATGTCCTCTTTTTCATCACTCGTCTTTGTGAATCCTTCTCCTCCTAAGCCACAACAAGCGCTTGCCATGTTTGCACTGGTAAGTAGTGGCATGATTTGGGGGCTATCGTGGTGGCCATTAAAATTTTTTTCTACAGCAGGTCTAGATGGACATGCGATAGCTTTAACTGCTTATGCATTAGTTGCCGTACTCGCTATGCCCGTGATTTGGTTTGAAAGGGCTGATTGGCGCAAAGAGTGGCACTTGTTACTGCTCATTGGATTTTTCTTTGGTCTAGCAAATTTTCTTTTTACCTCAGCTTTAATGATGGGGACAGTGGTACGCGGTATGTTGTTATTTTTTTTGCTGCCAGCTTGGGGTGTTCTAGGTGGTAAATTTTTACTAAAAGAACGATTAGGACTGCGTCGCTTATTAGCGGCTTTTTTATGTCTGCTTGGTGTATTCATCATTATGGGTGGTGTTAAGGTTTTTGCAGCACCTTTATCGTTAGCTGATTTAGCCGCTTTAATAGCAGGGCTGTGTTACACCCTCGCAGGAATTTGTAATCGCGTTGCTCAACGTATTCCTTTAGCAAGTCGTACTCTTATTTCATTTGTGGGATGCGCCACCATTGCAGTGTTTGGATTGGGTCTGCATACGCCCATGATTCCTGTTATGCCAATAATGAATTGGATACTCTTAGGCTTATTTGCTTGTATCTGGTTGATGGGCGGAACCGCTCTCACTACTTTTGGTGTAACGCATGTGGCAGCAAGCCGTGCTGCAGTCTTACAAGTTATGGAGTTGCTGGTAGCAGTAGTATCAGCGGTGTTGCTAGGTGGTGAAACCCTACACACGGAAGAATACATAGGTGGCGCACTTATCTTAAGTGCGACGTTACTGGAAGCTTTTTCTTCTTCTGAAGAAGAAATACATGATTGACTGATTCAGAGGCCGCTATGACGACAGTAAAAAAATGTTGGCCCTTACTGACTGCTACACATCGTTACGATAAATCTTTATCTACCCATCAACGCGGTATGGGAGAGATGATCGATGCACCCATACTGGCTTATTTAATTGAAACTGCGAATGGTCGTATTCTCTATGACGTGGGTTGTGATTACAGCAAAATCCATGATCCTATAAAGCGAGCGCATTACTACAATCCAGAGAATTTTCATTTTGGTGCGCCAGCAATGGAAGAAAAGCAACGCATCCCGCATTATTTAGAACGATTAGGTTTATCAGCTGCTGATATAGATGTGATTTTTATTGGACATCTACACTTTGATCATGCAGGGGGATTAGGGGAATTAAAGCGTTGTGGTTGTGGTGCTGAGATTCATATACAACAAGATGAATTAGATGCTGCACTGAGTGGTGATGATGTCGCTAGTTTTCAAGATGATTTTAAAGATCATGGCCCTTATTCATTACACCAGGGTGAATATAATTTGACTGAAGGAGTGCGAGCGATTAGTACGCCCGGTCATACTGCAGGCCATATGTCTATGTGGATAGAGCTACCTAAAGGCCCACCAATTTTACTCGCAGGGGATGCGGCGGATCTGATGGAAAATATACAGGATGAAGTGGCACCTGGTGCGTGTTGGAATAATGATTATTCACTAGCAGTGAGTAGCATTCGTAAACTAAAAAAAATAGCGCAACAAGAATCAGCCATTATTTGGCCGAATCATGATTTTAGTTTTTATCGAAGCTTGCCAGCATTCCCAGCTTTTCAAGAATGAAGTGTTAATAAGTAAGGATGCGCTCTTCCGAGCGCAGTGATCCTTTAGTTTAATTCTATTCGTTAAGCTTCTTGCACTAACTTCAGTGGTAAATTTCTTAAGCGCTGTCCTGTTAAGTTAAAAATCGCATTTGCTACAGCGGGTGCTATAGGTGGTACGCCAGGTTCACCTACACCTTCAGGATGCGCACTGCTTTTTATGACATGTGTTTCAATCACAGGGCTTTCTGCTATGCGTAGTATGCGATAGTCATTAAAGTTGCGTTCTTTGACTTGTCCATTCTCTATATGGATTTCTCCGTAGAGTGCGGCGCTTAATCCAAAAACAATGCCACTTTCCATTTGCTGCGCAATGATGTCTGGATGTACCGCAATACCACAATCAATCGCACACACCACTCTGTGAACGCGTATTGCATGCGATGGATTCACTGACACTTCGACTATTTGCGCAACAACTGAGCCAAAGGATTCATGCAGTGCGATGCCGCGTGCTTTTTTAAATCCCTCAGCTGTAGGTTGTAGTGGTTTATGCCATTCCGCTTTTTCCGCTGCGAGTTCTAACACTCTGCGTTCTCTGGGACGGTTAGCTAATAAATTTAATCGGTATTGCAAAGGATCGGCTTTAGCAGCATGGGCACATTCATCCATGAAGCTCTCTATGAAGAAGGCTTGATGTGAATGTCCTACGCTACGCCAAAATCCCACAGGGATAGTTTGTTCAGTTGCTACATGACTGACCTGCACAGCAGGAAATTCATAAGCCTGATCGTAAGCACCTTCTGCTGTTGTTTTATCAGGGCCTGCAGCGGGTAAACCGAATAATCTTTTCATTGCAGGCGGTACGATAGGCTGCGCTGCAGACTGACTACGCCATGCAGCGATATTGCCTGCATCATCTAAGGCAGCATGAAAGCGAGCAACTGCAGCCGGACGATAGAAATCATGTTGCATATCTTCTTCGCGACTCCAGATGACTTTCACTGGTTTACCTTGACATTGTTTCGCAATGCTTGCGGCTTGCGCGATGAAATCAACCTCGCCACGTCGACCAAATCCCGTTCCTAGATAAGTGACATTGATGGTGACATTTTCTTCTGTAAGACCTAATGTCTTTGCTGCTGTTTTACGTGCAAGACCTGGAACTTGTGTTGGTACCCACAGAGTTGCACTATCACCGCGATATTCAACGGTGCAATTCATAGGCTCCATGTTGGCATGCGCAAGAAATGGTGCAGTGTATTCTGCTGAGAGCGTATGTTTACTTTCGGAGATGACTTTATTTGCATCAGCGATTTTCCAAAAATTAAAACCTGACTCGCTATCACATATTTTTTTTAGCTCAGCTAGATTATGAGAGCTAGAGAAATCAGCTAATGCATGTGGAGCAAGAGTGAGATTAATTTTTTTCACTGCTTGATGTGCGGTCCAATAGCTGTCTGCTACAACGGCGACACCACCTGTTCCTCCATAGGCGTTTTCAAATTGCACCACGCCTTTTACGCCATGTAGAGCTTGCGCTTCACTTGCGTCTAATTTTTCTATGGTCGCATTTAGTACTGGTGCCATTTTTACTGCTGCATACAACATATTAGGCAGACGTACATCCGTACCATAGATGGCTTTGCCATTGACTTTGATGGCGCTATCAACTTTTGTAGGAGATGTGCCGACCAGTTTAAATTCTTCTATTGTTTTTAAACGATAGTTACTTGCTGGTTGTGGGTCTTTGCCTAATAGGGCAACGGCTTCACCCATGCTCATCTTGAGTCCGTTACTTGTGCTGAGTGTGCCTTCTGTCACGCGTATTTCAGATGTGGCGACATTCCATTTTTTTGCAGCAGTTTCCACTAAGGTGGCGCGTGTGACTGCTGCAGCTTCACGTAATGGGGTCCAGAGATCTTTGACGCTAGAAGACCCTCCGGTCATCATCACACCAACTTGTCGCGCAAAGGATTGCATAAACCAACGCACGCTACGCGCAGTGATGCCATCATCATCGGGTCTTAGTGGCACACCCGCTGCAACACCAGCGACATTGCCGTACACGGCATCAACGCCTGAAAATCGAAAGCCCGTGTTTTCATAGCCGCAGTCCATTTCTTCTGCAACTAGCATGACTAAGGCGGTTTGTATGCCTTGCCCCATTTCAGATTGACCAATTCGAACCGTCACTTTGCCCGTCGTCGCCACTTCTACCCAGGCGTTCAATGCAATGCTGTCCGCTGGGAGTGTCAGCTTATTGTTTCGTAATTGCTGCCTAGAAGAGCTAGAGCAACCCACTAATAGCGACCCAGAAGCTAAAGCACCTGCGATTAAGAATGTGCGACGTTGCATGTTTATGTTCCTGAGTTTTTTGATCTTGTAGGGAGGGGTATGTAGCAGAGAATTTTAGTATGAGAACTTAATCCTACCGGATTGTCGCATTTTCATTTGTTAGTTTGGCCATACTTATTTTCACCTGCAACATTGTCTAAAAATCCACAAAATAACTCGCCACTTAACTTGAAATCAATGCGATAAAGTTGGGTATTTTATTAATATGCATAAAATATGTATACTATGGCCGAAGACATAGAATTTGATCCCGTAAAAGCTAGAACTAATTATGTTAAGCATGGGGTAAGCTTTGGACATGCAGAGCAAGCATTGCGAGACGAATATGCGGTAACCATACAAGACCCAGACCATCATAGTGAACAAAGATTTTTAACAATTGGTATGGATTCAATTGGACGCTTACTTGTTGTATGTCATACATTGCGCGGGGAGCGGAGGCGCTTGATATCTGCTCGCAAGGCAAGTTCTAACGAGGCAAGGAATTATCATGAATAAAGAATATGATTTCAGCAAAGGTAAGCGAGGTGCAGTGATTGCATCAGCTGGTAAAACTCGTATTACCATCATGTTAGATGATGATGTTCTTGAAGCATTTAGAAAAAAAGCTGAGGATTCAGGCCGTGGTTATCAAACGATGATTAATGAAACCCTACGACAAGCGCTGGATCCTGAATCTGCGCCTGTTACTTTGCGTGAGCTAAGGATAATATTAGATGAGCGTTTGCCTGCTTAAGTTTTGACTCTAATTTGGACTTGTTAAAAATTTTTGATCCGCATCTTTGAATTTTGATGCATTACATGTTCGCATCGATAAGTGCATTACCTCGTTTCTTCGCATGATGAGCAGATGCGAAATGCTCAATAAATAAAACAAACGATGGAATTTTATTTTTGCTAGAAAAATGCAAGACAAAACAAAAAGCCCCACCTTGTGAGTGGGGCTTCTTGTTTAGAAATGTTGGTAGGTCGTGCGGGATTCGAACCTGCGACCAACGGATTAAAAGTCCGCTGCTCTACCAGCTGAGCTAACGACCCGGAAAGCCTGACATTATATAAAACTCAGAGATAATTTGCAAACTGCAATATGCTTTTAAAACTTAACTCTCGCATTACTTTGAGTTTGCGCCATTTATTTCAGTTCAGTCATACGCTCTTTGGCAACTTTTGCAGCATTCGAACTCGGAAAATTCTTTATCAGAGTATCGAGATTTTCTTTTGCTGCTGATTTGTCTTTCATTTCAATTTGACAGCTTGCCATTTTAAGTAGTGATTCAGGTACTTTTTCGCTACTTGGAAAGCGTGCGACCACAACTTGATACATTGGTAGGGCTTTTGTGCAATCACGTTGAGCAAAATAGATGCTACCTAACCAGTAATGTGCAGAAGGGATGTAAACCGAATCGGGATAACGCTGAATAAAGCTAGTGAACGCTTGATCAGCAGCTTGGTAGTTGCTGACGTTGAAAAAAGATAAGGCTTGTTCAAAGGCTTTTTGTTCTGCTTTATCGACTTCAGCTTCTTTTCCATCGACATTTAGTTTACGAGGCTCTAATTTGCTCAGACGGGCATCTAAATCGGTGTAAAAATCCTTTTGCCGACGTTGTCCATTCGCTAAGTCATTCGCCAGTAGCTCGATTTGGCCACGTAAATTGGCAATTTCTGTGCGCAACCTATCAAAATCTGCAGCCAAATCGATGACGCTTTTTTTATCTGCTTTAGCATCGACACGCCCACTTAAGGTATCAATTTTGCCGTTGAGTTTGAGAGTGAGCTCATCAACCTGCTCGCGCAGTCGAATCAGCTCACGACGCGCATCATTATCAGATAAGAATGCGTGCGCCTGATTGGGAGCGAGTGATCCCAACGCAACCAACACTACGAAACCAAAAATAGGGGCGTATGCTTTCATGATGTCTTAGTAAGCGATATCAGCGCGACGGTTTTCTGCCCATGCTGCTTCATTGCTGCCAGCTGCTTTAGGTTTTTCTTTACCAAAAGAGACCGCTTCAATTTGTGTGTCTGGTACGCCGAGCAGATTAAGAGCACGACGCACTGCTTCAGCACGTTTTTGACCTAATGCTAAGTTGTATTCGCTGCCACCACGTTCATCGGTATTGCCTTGAATGACAATCTTACGATCTGTATGGCTGATTAAATACTGGCTGTGTGCTTCGATCACTGG
>CANGLD010000050.1 GCA_947454475.1 Oxalobacteraceae bacterium | reverse complement strand
TCAAATAATGCTTGTAGCAAGTTATACAGAATCATCGCATCGGCAATATCCGACACATGAAATTCATCAAAACAAATCAATCTATATTTACGAGCAATACGCTTGGCGACGATGAGTAATGGATCTTCTACATCTTTTTGCTTATCGAGTTCACGATGTATCTCACGCATGAATTCATGGAAATGCAAACGTGTCTTACGTACTACCGGTACGACCAGATAAAAGCTATCCATTAAAAAAGATTTACCGCGTCCGACTCCACCCCATAAATAAACACCGCGAGGTACGTCGGGATGATTCACCATTTTTTTTAGGCGATTAGAACGTTTATATTTAAAGCCTATCCAAGCATCATAGGATTTTTGTAAACGATTAACTGCACCTCGTTGAGCATAATCTGACTTAAAGCCACGCTCACGCAAAGCTTGCTCATAATATTCATACACATCCATATGCGGGGTAATTACTGGCATCATTCTGTCGCAGGCGTCATATCCACCACGATCTCAGTGGGATAAGTAAATGGTGCATCACCTAGTGGTAGGCCTAAGCCGATTGATAAACCCACTCCACCTCCACCGCCTGACCCACCTGCCGCTCCGACTGCAACTCGTGAGGCTTGCAAGCCTCGCGCACCAGAACGAAAAATAACTTCTGATGTGCGATAGCCTTGCAGATCACACACCACATGTAAATCACCTGCGATCTGACCTACGGGTGCTATTGCTGGTGTGATGATGGTCCACTTGCCTGCCTCTGTGCTCACCACACAACTTGCGCCATTGACTACTTGCGAATGATTAGTCGTAGCAATAGCAATCTTGCCTGAGTAAGTTGGCAGCGTACTGCATGCACTCAGCATGAAAAAAAAGAGTAGTAAAGTGAGGCGGTGAAAAACAGCATCATGAGCATCAGCAAAAAAAATAGTTTGTTGCACGAGTGATGTCATGATGCCTGTTGCGTCAATTGCTGGAAATTCAGAAATTTAATGCGCGTTTATCCACAGCGAGTGCTGCTTCTTTCGTCGCTTCAGAAAGAGAAGGATGAGCATGACAAATACGTGCAATATCTTCTGCTGAAGCTCGGAATTCCATAGCAACCACAGCTTCTGCAATTAACTCCGAAGCCATAGGACCTATGATGTGCACACCCAGAATTTCATCGGTTTTTGCATCGGCAAGAAACTTCACCATACCTGAGGTATCACCTAAGGCACGTGCACGACCGTTTGCCATGAAAGGGAATGATCCTGCTTTATAAGCAATGCCTTCAGCTTTCAGTTGTTGTTCTGTTTTACCTACCCAAGCAATCTCTGGCGATGTGTAAATAACCCAAGGAATAGTATTGAAATTAACATGGCCATGTTGACCTGCAATGCGTTCTGCAACGGCCACACCTTCTTCTTCGGCTTTATGCGCCAACATAGGACCACGCACAACATCACCAACTGCCCACACATTCGCTAAGTTGGTACGACAATCTGCATCGACTGCAATGAAACCACGTTCATCTAATTTCAAACCCACTGTTTCGGCTTGTAATCCTATGGTGTTGGGCACGCGCCCTATAGAAATAATCAGTTTATCAAACACGGTTTTATGTGATTCACCTTTGGCATCCGTGTATTCAACACTCACATCTTGCTTACCTGCTTTAATCGCGCCTATCTTCACACCGAGATGGATACCTAGCCCTTGTTTTTCAAATAGCTTATGCGCTTCTTTAGCAATTTGCTCATCAACTGCACCTAAGAATGATGGCAAGGCTTCCAGTATGGTGACTTCCGATCCCAAACGACGCCACACACTACCCATTTCTAAACCAATCACACCGGCACCAATCAAACCTAATTTTTTAGGTACGGCATCAATCGCGAGTGCACCAGTATTCGATAAAATTAATTTTTCATCGAAAGCAGCACCTGGTAATTCACGTGGATTAGAACCAGTTGCAATGATGATATGTTTCGCTTTTAAGGTTTCATTGTCTTTACCTGTGACAGAAATTTCATAACCTTCTGCATCTGCTTTAGCAAACGCACCACGTCCATGAAAGAAACTGACTTTATTTTTCTTAAACAAATACAAGATGCCATCATTGTTTTGTTTAACAACCGTATCTTTCCTACCTAGCATTTGTCCGAGGTTGAGTTTTAATCCTTTGACTTCAATACCATGCTCCGCAAAGCCATGCCCAGCATGTTCAAAATGCTCAGAGGACTGCAATAAAGCTTTGGAAGGAATACACCCCACATTGGTACAAGTACCGCCAGGTGCAGGTCCACCTTTTTCATTTTTCCATTCGTCGATACAAGCTGTAGAAAAACCTAGTTGCGCAGCGCGAATCGCTGCAATATAGCCGCCAGGGCCACCGCCAATTACGATGACGTCGAAATTTTTTGACATGATGATTTCCTTGAAATCTGATCGCATTCTGTTAAGTCAAACTGAACGCATCGTACATTCTGACTTAGCATGAAAAATTCAGAGCCTAATGCACACTGGTGTGTGCTTGTTCGCTAGTGGTGATCACACCAACTAGCGACACAGGCTCACCTCTGATTAGAGATCCAGCAGCAAGCGCGCAGGATCTTCCAGCGCTTCTTTCATTGCTACTAATCCCAACACCGCTTCACGCCCATCAATAATGCGATGGTCATAAGACATAGCCAGATAATTCATAGGACGAATCACGATTTGTCCATTTTCAACCACTGGTCTGTCTTTGGTTGCATGCACACCCAAAATAGCGGATTGAGGTGGATTAATAATAGGTGTTGAAAGCATGGAGCCAAACACACCACCATTCGAGATTGAGAATGTACCGCCTGTGAGTTCATCAAGTGTCAGCTTACCGTCCTTTGCTTTCACACCGAATTCACCAATTTTCTTTTCAATTTCAGCGATAGACATTTGATCGACATTACGCAAAATAGGTACCACTAAACCACGTGGTGAACCAACTGCGATACCAATATCAAAATAGCCGTGATACACCACATCATTGCCATCAATCGATGCGTTAATCACAGGGTATTTTTTCAGGGCAGCGACAGCAGCTTTTACAAAGAAGGACATAAAGCCTAACTTCACGCCATGCTCTTTTTCAAATTTATCTTTGTATTTATTACGCAGATCCATCACTGGCTGCATATTGACTTCATTAAAGGTCGTCAAGATAGCGTTCGTTGCTTGTGATTGCAGTAAGCGTTCTGCAATACGTGCACGCAAACGACTCATAGGTACGCGCTGCTCAGGACGATTAACAAGATCAAGATTGGTTGGCACAGCAACAGCGGGTAAAGCATTCACTGTACGTACTGCAGGAGCAGCACTAGAGGTGCCAGATGAGGCAGCAGATGAAGCACCAGATGCTTTTGATTCCAATGCACCGATCACATCACCTTTAGTCACACGACCATCTTTGCCTGTGCCTGAGACTGCATTCGCTGACATATTATTTTCAGCGAGCATTTTTGCTGCTGCAGGCATCGCAATCGATGTAGCAGCTGTTGAGGTTGAGGCAGCAGGTGTAGGTGCAGCGGCTGGTTTAGCTGCTGGCGCTGAAGCTGCAGCAGGTGCACTAGTTGCGCTTGCTGTTGCTTCCGTATCTATACGTGCAATCAACTCGCCAGCTACTACGCTACTACCATCACCTTTGACGATTTCAATCAATACACCTTGCGCTGGTGCAGGAAGTTCTAACACCACTTTATCGGTTTCTATATCAATGAGATTTTCATCACGTGCAATAGCTTCGCCTACTTTTTTATGCCACTGCAGTAAAGTCGCTTCCGCGACTGACTCAGATAATTGAGGAACGACTACATCAAGAATTGCCATAACACTCTCCGTTTCGGGTTGTTCTAACGAGGCACCGGCATCCGGTACCCCGCCGGGTCATTATTTAGTTAGTACAAAGCCTTTAAGCCTTGAAAACGCTGTATCGATCAATGCCTTCAACTGCGCATAGTGCTTGTCGTAATAACCCACTGCTGGTGAGGCACTCGCAGGTCGACCGGCATAAGCGAGTTTTTGACCATCTGTCAGATTTTCAAAAATATTGTGTTGAATCTGGAACCATGCGCCCTGATTTTGTGGTTCATCTTGTACCCACACTAACTCATTAAAGTTAGGGAAGGACTTGAGTTCAGCAGCAAAGGCTTTATGTGGGAATGGATATAACTGTTCCACACGGATGATGGCTATGTCACTTGCATCACGTTCTTTACGTGCATTCACTAAGTCGTAATACACCTTACCGGAACAAGCGAGCACACGTTTTACTTTCTTGTGATCGATCTTAGGATCAATTTCACCTATCACTGTGTGGAATGAACCTTTTGCTAATTCAGATAAAGGCGAACCTGCATCTTTATTACGCAACAGTGACTTCGGTGTCATGATGACTAAAGGCTTGCGGAACAAACGTATCATCTGACGACGCAGCAAATGGAAAATCTGCGCTGCTGTCGTAGGCTGTACAACTTGCATGTTGTTGTCAGCGCATAGTTGCAAGAAACGTTCTACACGTGCAGAAGAATGTTCTGGACCCTGACCTTCATAACCATGCGGTAGCATCATCACTAAACCAGATGCACGACCCCACTTCACTTCACCTGAACTAATGAATTGATCAATCACGACCTGTGCGCCATTGGCAAAGTCACCAAACTGAGCTTCCCAAATGGTGAGTGTGTTGGGCTCTGCAGTTGAAAAACCATATTCAAATGCCAGCACAGCTTCTTCTGATAAAACAGAATCAATCACGGTGAATGAAGCTTGTTGTTCGGAGATGTGTTGCAGAGGGATATAACTACCTTGATCCCAACGTTCACGATCTTGATCATGTAACACAGCATGTCTATGCGTAAAAGTGCCGCGACCTGCATCTTGTCCAGTAATACGAATCGCATAACCGGATGACACCAAGGAAGCAAATGCTAAATGTTCTCCCATACCCCAATCGAGATTGAGTTCGCCTCTACCCATAGCAGCACGATCGGCTAATACTTTTTCAACCAAAGGATGCGGCTTGAATTTTTCTGGGAAGTGCGTGATGCGATCAGAGAGTCGCTTTAACTCAGCAACAGGTACTGCTGTATCAGCCGCATCTGTCCATTTGCGATTTAAGAAAGGCATCCAGTCAACAGCATATTTGCTCTTGAAATTTGTAATCACTGGATCAACGGTGTGACGACCTGCATCCATAGCATCACGAAATGCTTTGATCATGACTTCGCCACCATCAGCAGGAATCACGTTTTGTGCAGTCAGCTTATCGGCATACAGTTTTCTTGTTCCAGGATGCTGAGCTATCTTCTTATACATCAGCGGCTGGGTTAATGCAGGTGTATCTTGTTCGTTGTGGCCTAACTTACGGAAGCACACAATATCAACCACCACATCCTTTTGGAATTGCATACGGAAATCGAGAGCGATTTGCGTTGCAAACACTACTGCTTCAGGATCATCCCCATTCACATGCAACACAGGTGCTTCAATCATTTTCACGACATCTGAGCAATACAATGTGGAACGTGAATCACGTGGATCAGAAGTGGTGAAACCAATTTGGTTGTTAATGACGATATGTACCGTACCACCTGTACCGTAACCACGAGTTTGCGCGAGATTTAATGTTTCCATCACCACGCCCTGACCTGCAAATGCAGCATCACCATGCACTAAGATAGGTAAGACTTGATGACCATCTGCATCACCGCGACGTATCATCCTTGCTTTGACTGAACCTTCTACAACAGGATTTACAATTTCCAAATGCGAAGGATTGAAAGCTAAGGAGAGATGCACAGGACCACGAGCAGTCGAGATGTCACTCGAAAAACCTTGATGATATTTCACATCACCAGCAGGTAAATCATCACCATGCTTACCTTCAAACTCAGCAAATAATTCTTGTGGCATTTTGCCCAGAATATTTACTAATACATTCAAACGTCCGCGATGCGCCATACCAATAACAATCTCTTGTATGCCTTGGTTGCCTGCGCGCTGTATGGTTTCATCGAGTGAAGCGATAAAGCTTTCGCCACCTTCTAATGAGAAGCGTTTTTGACCTACATATTTCGTATGCAAATAGCGCTCTAAACCTTCAGCTGCAGTTAAGCGATCGAGAATATGTACTTTTTGTTCGCGCGTGAATGCAGCGCTAGCACGTGTTGATTCCAATCTTTCTTGTAACCAGCGTTTTTGTGCTGGATCAGTGATGTACATGAACTCTGCACCGATGGAACGACAATAGGTATCGCGCAAAGCATTGAGTAAATCACGCAAGGAAGCAGTATCACCACCAAAGTAAGTATTGCTGATGTTGAAGACCGTATCCATATCGGCATCACTAAAACCATAAAACGATGGTTCTAGTTCTGGAATCACTGGACGTTCTTGACGTTGTAGTGGATCGAGATTCGCCCACTGGGTTCCAAGAAAACGATAAGCTGCGATCAACTGAGTCACAGCGACACGCTTACGGCCCATTTCTGCATCAGCAGAGGCGGTAATGGTGCGTATAGGTCCTTGCTTAGCACGTTCAGCGAAGGATGCAACGACCGGAGCATGTGCTACATCGGGTCTATCGCTACCATCGACTGCTGGTACGTGTTGCATGGCGTCGAAATAAGCGCGCCAATTATCAGGAACTGCACCGGGATTTAAGAGGTAGGCCTCGTAGAGTTCTTCTACGTACGGCGCATTCCCTCCAAACAGATAGGAATTGGAGAAATACTGCTGCATCATTTTGCTCACCTTTTCTTCGCGTTTCGCGAGATTAGCGGGTTAGGATGATCTTTGAATGGATTACTACTTCAAAGACTTCCGAAAGGGTCAACTCTGACCCACCTTCACCTTCTGCTTAGCGGGCTTTCCGCTTCACAGATTGCACAACACAATCAAGCTGGAGAATAGCATAGGAAACCCCAGCTAGATTGTAAAAACGGGCCACTCGGGCCCGTTTTGATTTCAAAATTTTATTATCTTTTTGCTATGGGCTGCACATCTCTATGTGCAGAACCGACAAACAACTGACGTGGTCGTCCAATTTTTTGTTCAGGATCTGAAATCATTTCATTCCATTGAGCGATCCAACCTACGGTACGAGCCATAGCGAAAATACCCGTAAACAGTGACACTGGAATACCTAATGCCGATTGCACGATGCCTGAATAGAAATCAACGTTAGGATACAGTTTGCGAGAGACAAAATATTCGTCTTCCAACGCGACTTTTTCTAATGCCATCGCCAGTTTGAACAGCGGATCATTTTGCAGACCCAGTTCATTCAAGACTTCATGACAGGTTTCACGCATGAGTTTTGCGCGTGGGTCATAGTTTTTATATACACGATGACCAAAGCCCATGAGCTTGACGCCTGAATTTTTATCTTTCACTTGCTTAACGAATTCACCGATCTTGTCGACTGAACCAATCTCTTTCAACATGGTCAGAGCTGCTTCATTCGCACCACCATGAGCAGGACCCCACAGACAAGCAATACCTGCAGCAATACAAGCAAAAGGATTTGCGCCACTTGAACCAGAAAGTCTTACGGTAGAAGTAGACGCATTTTGTTCATGATCCGCATGCAAAATCAAAATACGATCTAAAGCACGAACTAATACGTCATTCACTTTGTAATCTTCTGCAGGTGTAGCAAACATCATGCGCATGAAGTTTGCGCTGTAGGACAAATCATTACGTGGATAAACGAATGGCTGACCAATAGAATATTTATACGCCATCGCCACCAAGGTTGGCATTTTGGCGATCAAACGAATCGCAGACACTTCGCGATGATGAGGATCGTTAATATCTAAAGAGTCGTGATAGAAAGAAGCTAAGGCACCTACCGTACCTACTAACACGGACATAGGATGTGCATCACGACGGAAACCACGGAAGAAAAATTGCATTTGCTCATGCACCATCGTATGACGGGTGACTGTATCAACAAATGTTTTCTTTTGATCTGCCTTTGGTAATTCACCATTCAACAGCAAGTAGCAAGTTTCTAAAAAATCGCAATTCACTGCTAACTGCTCGATAGGATAACCACGATATAACAATTCGCCTTTATCACCATCAATATAAGTGATGGATGAATTACAAGCTGCTGTCGACATAAAGCCAGGATCATAAGTGAAGCGACCAGTTTCGCCATACAGCTTGCGGATATCAATCACGTCAGGTCCTATTGAACCTTTATAGATAGGGAACTCTATAGACTTTGAGCCGTCTGAAAACGAGAGCGTTGCTTTAGCGTCGGATTGTTTCATGGTTCTACCCTAAAAAAATTAGCAAACACAGCTTTTCAATTACATCAATTATTTTGCAAGCTTGAGTATTCAGGCTTGCCTTAATCTGGATAACAAAGCATGAACATGCGGCTGATTTAATTCATCGGCAGGTTCGTTTTGTCCTAACAACAAAGCCATTAAATCATTGTCCGGCAATTCCATTAATCTGGTAAATGCATCGACATCGTCATCCGTCAAACTTAATTCATGCGCATCTAGAAAACGCGACAAGATCAAATCGTTTTCTAACAAGCCCCTGCGACTACGCCAACGTAAACGGGCGCGTCTTGCAGGATCATCTTGATGCGCAGCCATAACCATCAAACTGCGCGTCTAACCAGCAACTCTTTAATCTTGCCTATGGCTTTGTTTGGATTGAGTCCTTTAGGACAAACATCCACACAATTCATAATCGAGTGGCAGCGGAATAAACGGTAAGGATCTTCTAAATTATCCAAACGTTCGCCGGTTGCTTCATCACGGCTATCTGCAATAAAACGATACGCTTGCAGTAAACCAGCCGGCCCTACGAATTTATCAGGATTCCACCAGAATGATGGGCATGAAGTAGAACAGCATGCGCACAAGATACATTCATATAAACCATCCAACTCTTCACGCTCAGCAGGCATTTGCAAGCGTTCTTTTTCAGGTGGAATCGTGGTGTTAATTAAAAACGGTTTGATCGAGTGATATTGTTTGAAGAAGTTCGTCATATCGACGATCAAATCACGTATCACTGGCAAGCCTGGCAATGGACGTAAAACAATAGGCTGACTCAATTCATTCAGATTGGTGGTACAAGCCAATCCGTTTTTACCATTGATGTTCATAGCATCGGAACCGCATACACCTTCACGGCAAGAACGACGCAATGCCAAGGAATCATCAACATCCGCTTTAATGCGCTGCAAGGCATCTAACAACATTTTGTCAGTGTCTTGTAGCGTAACGGTTAAGTCTTGCATGTAAGGCTTGGCGTCCTTATCTGGGTCGTAACGATAGATCTGAAATTTCACTGTACGTGTCATGATGATCGGCTCTTAGAAAGTACGTGCTTTAGGCTTAAAGGTTTCAACGGTCAACGGTTTGGTGACGACTGGTTTGTAGTCCAATCGATTGCCCTCGGAATACCACAGGCTATGTTTCATCCAGTTTTCGTCATCACGTTTTTCGAAATCACGATGTGCATGTGCACCGCGTGATTCTTTACGTGCTGCAGCGGAAACAATCGTGGCTTTCGCAGTCTCGATGAGATTATCGAGTTCCAATGCTTCTATACGTGCGGTATTAAATACTTTGGATTTATCTTTATAAGAAATATGCTTGCGACGTTCGTCGAGTTGCATAATTTCTTTGGTACCTTGATCTAATAATTCCTGAGTACGGAACACACCGCAGTAATGCTGCATGGTTTTACGAATATCGTTCGCCACATCTTGCACACGTTCAGAGCCAGTAGACGACTCCAGATGTGCTAAACGCGACATCGCCATGTCTGCAGGATTTTCAGGTAAATCTTTATGGCTTTGATCTTCCAGTTTGCTTGCCACAATGTGGTTACCAGCAGCACGACCAAACACCAACAAATCTAACAAGGAATTTGTACCTAAACGATTTGCACCATGCACTGAAACACAAGCGCACTCACCAATCGCATACAGACCGCGCACGATTTCTTGACTGCCATTCTTAGGTGCGACAACTTGGCCGTGTATGTTGGTAGGTATGCCACCCATTTGATAGTGAATGGTTGGTACAACCGGAATTGGTTCTTTGGTTGCATCGACGTTGGCAAACTTGTGACCAATTTCTAAAATCGAAGGCAAACGTTTACGTATGGTGTCAGCACCAATGTGACGCAGGTCTAACAACACGTGATCTTTCTTAGGACCACAACCACGACCTTCTTTAATTTCTTGATCCATGGAGCGCGATACAAAATCACGTGGCGCGAGATCTTTCAATGTAGGTGCATAACGTTCCATGAAACGCTCACCTTCACTGTTAATCAAGATACCGCCTTCACCACGCACACCTTCAGTAATCAACACACCAGCACCTGCAACACCGGTAGGATGGAACTGCCAGAATTCCATATCTTCGAGTGGCAAGCCTGCGCGTGCTGCCATACCCATACCATCACCAGTATTGATGAACGCATTAGTAGACGCTGCCCAAATACGACCTGCACCACCGGTCGCAAATACGGTGGTCTTGGCTTGCAAGATCATGGCTTCGCCGGTTTCCATTTCTAACGCAACCACACCGACTACATCACCATCGGCATCGCGCACTAAATCAATTGCCATCCACTCTACGAAGAAGTGAGTTTTTGCACGTACATTGCGTTGATACAGTGTGTGCAACATAGCGTGGCCAGTACGGTCAGCTGCTGCGCAAGCACGTTGCACAGGTTTTTCACCAAAGTTTGCAGTGTGACCACCGAATGGACGCTGATAAATTGTGCCATCTGGATTACGATCGAATGGCATACCAAAATGTTCTAGCTCATACACCACCTTCGGTGCTTCGCGACACATGAATTCAATCGCGTCTTGATCGCCTAGGTAGTCACTACCTTTGACGGTATCAAACATATGCCAGTACCAATTGTCTTCTGACATATTGCCCAGTGAAGCACCGATACCACCTTGTGCCGCAACGGTATGTGAACGAGTAGGAAAAACTTTCGATAACACGGCGACATTCAAACCCGCTTCTGCTAATTGCAAAGAAGCGCGCATACCAGAACCACCGGCACCAATAATCACAGCATCAAAACGACGCGTAGGAATGGAGGATTTAATAGCTGACACGATTTACACGCTCCAAAGAATCTGTACAGTCCAACCGGCACAAGCGACCAGCCAGAGTATGGTGAAGACTTGCAATAACAAACGCACACCAACTGATTTAACGTAATCCATCCAGATGTCACGCATACCAACCCAGACGTGGTAATACAGCGCAAGAAAAGTCACCAGTGATAATAATTTAAACCACTGCATTGCGAACAAACCTGCCCAGCCTTCGTAACTGACTTCATCCGTCGTCAAAAAAGCGATTAGCAAAACTAAAGTAAACAAGGCCATTACAACCGCTGTGACACGCTGCGCCAACCAATCTTTTAAACCGTAATGTGCACCCACTACTAAGCGCTTAGGTCCTATACGTTCATTAGTCATGATTACGCTCCAAATAATTTAAGGGCGACTAAAGCCGTTAGAGGCAAGCTGACTGCAAAGACTATGCGTGCAGATTTACGTGCGCCTTCTTTGCTCAGTCCTATATGTGCGTCCATGATGAGATGACGTATGCCACCGCATAAGTGATGCAGATATGCCCAGCTCAATGCAAGTATCGCCAACTTGACTGACCAATGGCGTACATAGCCTTGCAAATAGTTGAATGAAATTTCAGAGGTAATGCTTTGCTCGAATAGATAAAGCACGAACGGGAGCAACAAAAACATCAATGCACCACTTACACGATGCAAAATCGACACCACACCTGCTAAAGGCAGACGGTAGTGCATCAGTTGCGTGATGTGTATATTGGTAAATCGTCTTGCTGGCTTGGTAGTCACTTCAGACATATTCATCCTTCTAGACTAAAAGTTTCCTAAACACACTAAACTGCTTGATTCTATCCGTTAAAGCACATCTTTGATTATCTCTGCCTGTCTTGATTCATTTTGGCAGCGATATCGTCGAATTTTTTAATACCAAAAGTCTTAACTCAATTCATTTTGGTAATGATGTTGCGCAGTGAGATACAAAGCGCGTCTCGCCTCAACTGGTTTTTCACCATAAGTGTATGCCACCCGATCAACGCTTAATAATGGCACACCCACAGCCACTTTTAATAAGGCCGCCGCTGCTTCATCAGCCGCCACTGCTCTTACTTTTTCAGATGCATGAATCATTTGCGTGCCGAACTCGGCTTCAAATAATCCATACATAGGCCCTTTGTACTCAACCAATCGCTCGACCGTCAAACCTTTAAACAAGCTACCGGGCAACCAGATTTCTTCCAAAATAATCGGCGCCTCATCAAAATACTGCACACGTTTAATGTAGACCACGGAATCACCGGCCTTCATATCAAGTAAACGCGTTACTTCTGCAGGCCCGCGCATGCGCTTGACCTCAATAATATGATTTTCTGGCTGCTGTGCATCACCACTATCCGGCATGAGCCGCAAAAAGCGAAATTGCACACGTGCTTCATGGTGAGTCGCGACAAACGTACCCTTGCCCTGACGACGCACCACCAGATTTTCTGCAGACAATTCATCAATCGCCTTGCGAACCGTGCCCTGACTGACCTTAAATCGATAGGCCAACTCAACTTCACTGGGAATCAATTCACCTGGCTTCCACTCTCCGGACTGCAGGCTTTGCACAATCAAGGATTTAATCTGCTGATATAGCGGACTAAATGTGGGAGAGCCTGTAGCGGTGCCTGCCACACCAGAATTGCTGGGTGAGCCAGTTGGCGCAGGTGGGAGAACGGTCTGAGTCATGGGTAGCGATTTCACCACAAATGCACCGTTACCGTCCAGAAAATTGTGCAGTATTATGTCTTATATAAGATATAAGATCAGGATTGACACAGTAGTTCGACAAGCCTACACTCGCGAGCAAGCTTTCTGGCAGGTAAAGTCCTATTAAAACCCCTCTTTTCTTATCATTTTGATCACATTGGAGATGTAACATGGCTAAATCCCCCATGCGTGTTGCTGTAACAGGCGCCGCCGGCCAAATCGGCTACTCACTTTTATTCCGTATTGCGAATGGCGACATGTTGGGTAAAGACCAGCCAGTCATCCTGCAATTACTAGAAATTCCCGATGAAAAAGCGCAAAAAGCCTTAAAAGGCGTGATGATGGAAATCGACGATTGCGCGTTTCCTCTCTTAGCAGGCATGACAGCACATGCTGATCCTATGACTGCCTTCAAAGATATCGATGTTGCCCTGTTGGTCGGTGCACGTCCACGTGGCCCAGGTATGGAGCGTAAAGATCTGTTGGAAGCTAATGCACAAATCTTCACCGTTCAAGGTAAAGCACTCGATGCAGTCGCTTCACGCAATGTAAAAGTACTGGTTGTTGGTAATCCAGCTAACACCAACGCTTATATTGCAATGAAATCTGCACCTAGCCTGCCTGCTAAGAATTTCACAGCCATGCTACGCCTCGATCACAACCGTGCACTGTCGCAAATCGCAGCGAAAACTGGCAAGCCAGTGGCTGCAATTGAAAAGCTTTGCGTATGGGGCAATCACTCACCAACTATGTATGCAGACTATCGCTTTGCCACGATCGATGGCAAATCCGTTAAAGACATGATTAACGATGAAGCATGGAATAAAGATAATTTCTTGCCTACCGTTGGTAAACGTGGTGGTGCAATTATCGAAGCGCGTGGTTTGTCTTCAGCAGCCTCTGCCGCTAACG
>CANGLD010000049.1 GCA_947454475.1 Oxalobacteraceae bacterium | reverse complement strand
TTTGTGTCAATACCAAATTCTTTTACAGCGTTAGCATTCGTAGAGACAGCAACAAAATGTTGTGCGAGTGAGGTTAATGAGCCTTGTTGTAGAAACCAGTTACGCGCTGCATGCGCATTGAGCATGGTTTCTTGAGTCGTAAAAGTTTTGGATGCAATGATGAAGAGCGTGGTTTCAGGATGTAAGCCGGTTAGTTTCGCTTCAATGTCATGACCATCTACATTAGACAGAAAATGAAAACATAGATCAGCTTGCACAAAGGGTCGTAATGCAGCGCAAGTCATTGCGGGACCTAGATCTGAACCACCAATACCTATATTCACAATATCGGTAATGCGTTTGCCGCTATAACCTTTCCAACTTCCGCTGCGTATCGCTTCTGAAAAGCTATCCATGCGTGAAAGTACGGACTGTATATCTTGATGAATGTCTTTCCCATCTAGCATGCACTTTGCATGTGCAGGTAGACGTAAAGCAGTATGCAGCACAGCGCGGTGTTCAGTCGTGTTGATGGCCTCACCACGGAGCATGGCATCACGTTTTTCTTCCAATTTGCATGCGCGCGCCCAATCAGTCAGCAAAACGAGAGTTTGATCATTGATATGGTTTTTAGAGAAATCTAAAAACAGACCAGCAGCATCGAGTGAGTAGCGTTTAAAGCGCGAAGCATCACTATCAAATAGTGTAGAGAGTTGCCAATGTTGCGCTTGCTCATAATGCTGAGCGAGAGCTGACAAACTGGTGGATTGTGTATTTTCTTGTGAAAGCTTGCTCATGGCGCGAGTAAGAAGAGCGTTCCGTCGGAATCGAATAACCGAACTATACGGTAAATGAACCTAATGCTCGGATTTTGCTGCTCATGGGATGCCCTAGTGTGATGTGATAGGCCAGTCATTTTTAAGTTACTTGATGGCAAATATCTAAATTTTAGGCCTTACTTTTCCCATTTGGAAATATTCCCCCAAGGGGCACAAGCTGCACCGAGTGCCCAGGAAACCACAAAAAGTGTTCGATTGATAACAAAAGTGTGCGAAAAATGCTATAGTTTATTGTCAATTTAGAATGTTTTATTGGATGGCTAGCTTAACTGTGTGCTTGAGCTTGTGGGTTGAATGCCTAGCCAACTGAGTAAACAGGGGGAGGTAAGGTGCAGGTGTATTCGAATACGATACGTGATTTGTATGCATTGGCTGAATATGCCACGCCAGAACAATTCCTCACGCAAGCGATAGCCTTACTAAAGACTTGGATACGTTTTGATGGTGTGTTGTTTGGCACTGGTGAAGCCAAACTGGTAAGGAAAGAGGCGGCGGACGCTAATCAAATTCTTCAACACAATGCACAGCAGCAAAGACTGCAAGAAGAACAACAAATACTCAATGAACAGTCCATTTTATTTGGAAAGAACTCTCCAATTAAATTCAATGAAGATTTACTCGTACGTAGTTATCGTGAAGCACCTCATGCTCCAGTCCGTGGAGGTATTCGTAAGATTTATCGAAAATCTGCTGATAAAAAAATCAATGAGCCAATCCAACCAGAAAAAACTACAAGATCAACTAATCCGCTTACATTAATACAAGAGCTAAAACTTTGTCACGTCATCGTCATTGGGGATGATGCTGCAAAAGTAAAACCTGCTCGGTGGATGGTGCTGTATCGTCGACATGATGTGAGATTTTCTCAAAATGATGCCGCCCATTTACATGGACTATGGACACATCTTTCACGTGCATTGGTTTTAAACCGCACTCGTCATTTACAACGTAAAACGCGACAAAATAATAAAGATGCAGCAGCCAGTGGTTTAATTTCTATGGATGGCACGATAGAAATTGCAGATGCACGTTTCTATGAATTGTTAGAACTTGAATGGCCTATCTTATCGCCACAGTCTTTGCCTGAAGTAGTCATGGAATATCTGCGAGTGAGCAAAATATTTCGTGGCCAGAAAATTGAAATTAGCTTGCAGCAAAGACATGGATTCTATCGATGCCGCATTACGCCTATTAAGCATTTGGAAGTATTGTCGCCACGTGAATTCGTGATTGCTAGACGATTTTCTACAGGTATGAGTCATAAACAAATTGCACGTGAATTAGGTATCTCGCATCACACGGTAAGAAATCAGTTGGCACATACTTATCGCAAACTTGATGTACATGACAAATTATCGCTGTATGACTACCTGAGAATGAATGGCCTAAATAAGTAATCCTATAGAATATCGTCTGGAATTCATAAGGCGATATCACATGACACAAGATGAACTCAAACAAGCCGTGGCTCGCGCGGCGCTCAATTACGTGGTGGATGGTGCCATTATTGGTGTTGGCACTGGGTCTACTGCCAATTTTTTTATTGATGAGCTTGGTAAAATCAAAGAACGCATCAAGGGTGCCGTTGCATCGTCGGAAGCGACTGCTACACGGTTAAAATCGCATGGCATCCCTGTCTTTGATTTAAATGAGATTACTAGCATGCCTGTCTATATAGACGGAGCAGATGAAATTGATGCCAGTGGTGCCATGATTAAAGGTGGAGGCGGTGCGTTAACCCGTGAAAAAATTGTCGCCTCGGTTGCAGAAAAATTTATTTGTATTGCAGATGGCTCTAAGTTGGTTGATGTTATGGGGACGTTTGCTTTGCCAGTTGAAGTGATACCTATGGCACAGGCTGTGGTGAGTCGTGCGCTGAAGATTTTGGGTGCAACACCTATGTTACGTTTAAAAGAAGGCGTGCCTTACGTCACAGATAATGGTTGCTTCATTATTGATGCATCGGGTTTGCGTATTACGCAGCCTAAAATTCTTGAACAACAGATTAATGACTTACCGGGCGTAGTCACCAATGGATTGTTTGCTCGTAAAGGTGCAAATGTTTGTTTGCTGGGAATGGCGGAAGGTGTTAAAACGATGACGTTTTAAAAAAATTTCTAATGAAATAATTGTAGGGCCGATTAGCGCAGCGTAATCGGCCGCACGTTTTTAAATGTCTTACTATGAATAAAAAAACCCGCAAACATTGCGGGTTTTTTATTGAGCTAAAAATTTTTATGCACTAGGTGGTACATAACCTTGCGCAGCATCTGCGCCTTCACCAAAGAAATGTTTTTCCATTTGAGCAGCAAGATATTTACGTGCTCGCACATCTGCTAAATTTAAACGGTTTTCATTGACCAACATGGTTTGATGTTTTAACCATGCAGCCCACGCTTCTTTAGACACACTCTCCCAGATTTTTTTACCTAACTCACCGGGGTAAGGAGGAAAGTCTAAACCTTCAGCTTCTTTTTCTAATTTAATGCAGTGAACCAGTCGCGCCATTGTCTTCTCCAGAACTACAGTTTTTTAATTAATACTAGCGACTTACGCTGCCAGTTATACATATTTTGCCGATTCTTAGGCAGATCATCAAAAGTGGCATTTACAAATCCACGTTTTAAGAACCAATGCGCTGCCCTCGTCGTTAATACAAACAGATTTTTAAATCCTGCTGCGCGCGCTCTATATTCCATGTGCTTGAGCAGTCTTTCTCCATCACCTTGCGCTTGTGAATCAGGACTCACAGTTAAACATGCCATCTCTGCCATTTTTTCAGCGGGGAAGGGATACAGTGCTGCGCAACCAAAGATCACACCGTCGTGCTCGATAACAGAAAAATAATCAATTTCACGCTCAATTAATTCACGCCCACGTTTAACCAAAGTACCGTCTGCTTCCAGAGGTTCTATCAAACGTAGAATGCCGCCCACATCTTCAATGCTAGCTTCACGCAGACTTTCTAAATTTTCAGCAGCAACCATGGTGCCAACGCCATCATGCGTAAACACTTCTAACAACACTGAACCATCAGTAGCAAACGGCACAATATGCGCGCGCGGCACACCACTTACACAGGCTTGCAATGCATGGCGCAGATAAAACGCTGAATCGGCTGGCAAGCAGCCTGAATCCAGTACAACTTGCGCTTGATGGGTGGAGAGTTCATGAATATCTTCACCAGCCTGATCTTGCATCATCGGTGTTTCAGAAATAAAGATCAGCTTATCGGCACGCAGAGCAATTGCAGCAGCCACAGCCACATCTTCCATCGCCAGATTAAAGACCTCACCGGTGGGTGAGAAACCTAAGGGAGACAGCATGACCAGACCGCCTGCATGCAAAATAGGATGGATCGCTTCATGCGCAATTTTGCGTGTCACACCTGTCAGCTCTAAATCTACCCCATCAATAATGCCCATAGGTCTGGCGGTGACAAAATTGCCAGAGATAACGCGGATAGCTGCATTCGCCATAGGCGTATTCGGCAAGCCCTGACTAAAAGCCGCCTCAATATCTAGCCTGAGTTCACCTGCCGCTTCTTTGGCGCATTCCAAGGCTGTCGTGCTTGTTATACGCAAACCATTGTGTAATTTGGTTTCACAATGCCGCAACGCCAGTTGTTCTTCCACCTGTGGACGTGAGCCATGCACGATCACGACCTTAATGCCTAAGGCATGCAAGAGCGAGAGATCATGCGCCAATACCGGTAGCGCGCCAGCCTTCACGAGCTCGCCGGGAAAGGCGACCACAAAGGTCTTGCCGCGGAAGGCGTGTATATAGGGTGCGACTGAGCGCAGCCATTCTACAAACTGAATCGAGGTTTCCATGTGGCGCATTATAATTCGCTCCGCCATGTATGCACCTGATTCCTCTGAAAAAGCTGGGTCCCCGACTGTAGCTGCTCCTAAGCTTAGCCGACCACCCCGCAATCCCCTGCCTGAAATACGCTTTCCTGAAGAGCTGCCGGTCTCTGGTCGGCGCGAAGAAATCGCAGCCGCGCTTGCTCAGCATCAGGTCATTATTGTTTGCGGTGAGACGGGTTCAGGCAAAACAACCCAATTACCCAAGCTATGTTTAGCTATGGGGCGTGGTGAGCACGGTTTAATTGGACACACTCAGCCGCGACGTATTGCAGCGTCATCCACCGCAAAACGTATAGCGCAAGAGTTAGGTTCTGCGCCCGGTGTGCATGCTGGATTTAAAGTCAGATTTAATGACACGCTGACACCAGGTGCGTGGATCAAGCTCATGACCGACGGCATTTTGCTAGCAGAGACTCAAGGTGATCCGCTGCTCAAGCAATACGACACCATCATTATTGATGAAGCGCATGAGCGCAGTTTAAATATTGATTTCTTGTTAGGTTATTTAAAACAGTTATTACCTAAGCGTCCGGATCTCAAACTCATCATTACCTCTGCCACGATAGATGCCAGTCGTTTTGCACAACATTTTGGTAGTCCTGAACAACCAGCGCCTGTGATTGAAGTCTCAGGGCGTTTATATCCGGTTGAAGTGCGTTATCGTCCGGTTGAACCTGATGTGCTGATTAAGCCTAACGTTTCACAAAATGTTCAACAAAGTGCAAAACAAAAAAATAAAGAGCAACGCGATTTAATGGATGCCATCGTCGATGCAGTCGATGAACTAGCATTGATAGGTCAGGGCGATATTTTGGTGTTTTTACCGGGTGAGCGTGAAATTCGTGATGCAGCGGAAGCATTACGTAAACATCATCCACCGCATGTAGAAATTCTGCCCTTGTTTGCACGCTTGTCAGCAGCAGAACAAGAGCGCGTTTTCAAAACGTCGAATGCACGTCGCATAGTGTTAGCGACTAATGTCGCTGAGACCTCCTTAACCGTGCCTGGCATACGTTATGTAGTCGATGCAGGTACTGCAAGAGTAAAACGCTATAGCTATAGAAATAAAGTTGAGCAATTACAAATTGAACCCATAGCGCAATCTGCAGCAAATCAACGCGCAGGGCGATGCGGTCGTGTAGCAGCGGGTGTGTGTATTCGTTTATATGAAGAACAAGATTTTTTACAACGCCCGCCCTTTACTGAACCAGAAATACTGCGCTCTTCTTTAGCTTCGGTCATATTGCGCATGAAGTCGTTGCATTTAGGTGATGTAGAAGATTTCCCTTTTATAGAACCACCACTAGGTCGCGCGATTGCAGATGGCTATCAGTTACTACAAGAACTAGGTGCAGTAGATGAAGATAAAAAGCTCACCGAAACCGGACGTACATTAGGTAAATTACCGCTAGATCCACGCATAGGTCGTATGATATTAGCTGGCCGTGATCATCTGTGTATAACAGAAATGCTAATCATTGCTTCTGCGCTTGCAGTGCAAGATCCACGTGATAGACCTATAGAAGCACAAGGTGCTGCAGACGAAGCACATAAAAAATTCGCAGATGAGAAATCTGAGTTCCATAGTTATTTAAAAATATGGAATTGGTTTGAAGATGCAATAGAAAATAAAAAATCGAATCGCCAATTACAAGAGCATTGTCGCGCACAATTTTTATCCCATTTACGTTTACGTGAATGGCGCGATGTACATAGTCAATTATTCACTATGGTACGTGAACAAGGTTGGCGCTTGAATGAAACACCGGCCACCTATGAACAATTACACCTAGCGCTATTAACTGGTTTATTGGGTAATGTAGGTTTTAAAGCAGAAGATGAGCCACATTATCTCGGTGCGCGTGGTATTAAATTTCATATCTGGCCAGGATCGAGTTTGCAAAAGAAAGCAGGCAAGTGGATATTGGCTGCTGAACTGGTTGATACCTCACGACTCTATGCACGTAATATCGCGCAGATACAACCTGAGTGGTGTGAAAAAGTAGGCGCGCATTTACTAAAAAAATCTTGGGGCGAACCGCGCTGGGAGAAAAAAAGTGGACAAGTCTCTGCTTATGAACGTGCGACTTTATATGGCTTAGTGATTTATAGTCAGCGTCGTGTGAATTATGGAAAATTCAATCCTGAACACGCACGTGAAATTTTTATACGTGATGCACTAGCCGGCGCTGATTTTGAAACGCGTGCGCCGTTTTTTGCGCACAACCAAAAACTCATACGTGAGATTGAACATCTAGAACATAAATCACGTCGCTTAGATGTATTGGTTGATGAAGAATTAATCGCTGCTTTTTATGATAAAGCGATACCAGCTGATATAAACAACGCAGTTGATTTTGAAAAATGGATACGTGCAGCTAGCGCAAAAAATCCACGCTTACTGTATTTAGAGCGTGAAGATTTAATGCGCCATGAAGCAGCAGGTATTACTACGGATTTATTTCCTAAAATGATGCGCCATGCTGGATTAGAAATGGCATTGACCTATCATTTCGAACCAGGCTCATTGCGTGATGGCGTCACCTTAGCCATTCCCTTATTCGCACTCAATCAAGTTTCAGCAGCACGCTGTGAATGGTTAGTGCCGGGTATGCTAAAAGAAAAAACGCACTTATTACTTAAATCATTACCTCAAAAATTACGTCGGCATTGTGTGCCATTGCCTGATTATGCAGCTGGATTTTGTGATCGACTCGCAGCATCTAAAAAATTCGGTATGGGCGAATTGCTTGATGCACTCATCGCGGACATACGTCAGCAAACCACCATTGCTGTAGCAAGAGCTGATTTCAAGTCTGAGACTTTGCCTGCGCATCATTTTATGAATTTTAAAGTGATAGATGAACATGGTCGTCAGTTAGAAATGGGACGCAATCTCGCGCAACTACAATCGGAATTAGGATTGCAAGCAAGAGAACAATTTCAGAAACTTGCAGAACAGACTGCGCCAGATAACGAGCAAGCAGAAGATAATCAAGCTGAGCAAAATGCTGGTACGGTATCAACTTCAACTGCCAAAAATAAATCAGGTGGCGTGATTAATAACGCAGCCTATCAACAACTCACCACTTGGTCATTTGGCGAGTTACCTGAATTATTAGAGATTCAACAAGGTAAACAAACCTTAATTGGTTATCCTGCTTTGGTTGATCGTGTCACGCATTGTGATCTAGAAGTATTTGACGATCCTAGTGAAGCAGCGAGTTTGCATTTTAATGGTTTGCGTCGCTTGTTTGCATTGCAGCTGAAAGAACAACTCAAATATTTAGAAAAAAACGTTCCTGGTTTGCAGCAAATGGGCATGCAATTCATGTCACTCGGTTCACAAGAAGAACTGCGCGATCAAATTATTCAAGCAGGATTAACACGTGCTTGTTTACAAGATCCCCTACCTAAAAATTCAGGTGAATTCAATACACGCCGTGATGAAGGCAAAGCACGTTTGAATTTATTAGTGAATGAGATCGCCAGATTGGTAGGGCAAATTCTGGCAGAGTTTCATGGCTTACCTAAAAAATTACAGGCAATTAAATCAGCGCCACAAGTGCAGGCTGATATGCAAATGCAATTACAGCATTTAATTGGAGCACACTTTGTGACAGAGACTGAGCATGCGCAGTTAGCACATTTCCCTCGCTATTTAAAAGCTATGCAAGTCAGATTAGATAAATTACGAGCTGATCCGGCACGTGATAGCCGACTGATGGCAGAATGGCAGCAAGCCGCCATGCTATGGCAACGAGCTGCGAAAACACATGCTGCGCGTGATCCTAAAATGCAGGAATATCGCTGGATGCTAGAGGAGTTACGTGTCTCTTTATTTGCGCAAGAATTAAAAACACCGATGCCTGTGTCAGCGAAACGCTTACAAAAAATGTGGGAAGCCATGCAGCGTTAACTGTGCAATGCGTTTAAAACGATAGATTGTCGTAAAATTACTGTCTTACTGAAGTTTTACCAAAATTTTGAATCTCATTGAATTGCTAACATGACTATAAAATCGGATAAATGGATACGCCGTATGGCTGAACAGACGGGCATGATCGAGCCTTTCGAGCCCGGTCAGGTGCGCGAAGCGAACGGGCATAAAATCGTTTCTTATGGCACTTCATCCTATGGTTACGACATACGTTGTGCGGATGAATTTAAAATTTTCACCAACATTAACAGCACGATTGTTGATCCAAAAAATTTCGATGAAAATTCTTTTGTCGATATCAAGAGTGATGTTTGTATTATTCCGCCTAACTCTTTTGCCTTGGCGCGCACGATAGAATATTTTCGTATACCGCGTAGTGTGCTGACGATTTGTTTAGGTAAATCCACCTATGCGCGTTGCGGCATTATTGTGAACGTCACACCGTTTGAGCCTGAATGGGAAGGCTATGTCACATTAGAGTTTTCCAACACCACACCATTGCCTGCAAAAATTTATGCAGGTGAGGGTTGTGCACAAGTTTTATTTTTTGAGAGTGATGAAGTGTGCGAAACCTCTTATAAAGATAGAGGTGGCAAATATCAAGGACAAAGCGGTGTGACTTTGCCTAAGACTTAATCACAAGTCCAACATAAAAAAGGGAGACCGTAGTCTCCCTTTTTTATTGTCCTGAAGTTTCTATGAACGCAATGGCACTTACTGTCTTACGCAATCAACGTAATACCCTTTTACACCATTCACCACGGTTTTTACCAGTCCATGTACGTCTGTTTCAAAACCTGGGAATTTCTCATTGAAGTCACGTGCGAAACGCAAGTAATCCACAATCGTTTTATTAAAACGTTCACCAGGAATTAATAAAGGAATGCCGGGTGGATAAGGTGTGAGCAAGATGGCAGTCACACGACCTTCAAGTTCATCAATCGCGACACGATCAATTTCTCTGTGCGCCATTTTTGCAAACGCATCCGAAGGTTTCATGGCTGGTTGCATATCAGATAAATACATTTCTGTAGTCAGACGTGCGACATCATGTGATTGATACATCGCATGAATTTGCTGACAGAGATCACGCAAACCTGTGCGCTCATACTGAGGATTAGCGACAGCAAATTCAGGCAAGATACGCCACAAAGGTTGGTTCTTGTCATAGTCATCTTTAAACTGCTGTAATGCAGTCAGCAGAGTATTCCAACGACCTTTGGTAATACCGATGGTGAACATGATGAAGAAGGAATACAAGCCCGCCTTCTCAACAATCACGCCATGCTCTGCTAAATATTTGGTCACGATAGAAGCAGGAATGCCGGTATCGCTAAACACACCATCGAGTGAAAGACCGGGTGTGACAATCGTCGCTTTGATAGGATCGAGCATGTTAAAGCCTGATGCCAATTTACCAAAGCCATGCCATGAGTCTTCACCATTAATCATCCAGTCTTCGCGTGAACCTATACCTTCTTCACCGAAATTCTCTGGACCCCAAACTTGGAACCACCAGTCTTGTCCCCATTCCTGATCCACTTTTTTCATGGCGCGACGGAAGTCGAGTGCTTCTAAAATACTTTCTTCTACGAGTGCCGTACCACCCGGTGGTTCCATCATGGCTGCAGCGATGTCGCAAGAAGCAATAATCGCGTATTGCGGCGACGTAGAGATATGCATCAGATACGCTTCATTAAAACTATCGCGATCAAGTTGTACTGTTTCTGATTCATGCACCAAAATTTGTGAAGCTTGCGATAAACCTGCTAATAGTTTGTGTGTGGATTGCGTAGAAAAAATCATGGATTTTTTCGCACGTGGTCTGTCCTTACCAATAGCATGCATGTCTTTGTAAAAATCATGGAAGCTAGCATGGGGTAACCAAGCTTCATCAAAATGCAATGTGTCGATTTCACCATCTAACATCGATTTAATTGTTTCTACGTTATAAATCACACCATCATAGGTGGATTGAGTGATGGTGAGTATGCGTGGCTTTTTATTTTTTGCTTCACGTGCAAACGGATTGGCCTCGATTTTCTTCATGATGTTTTCCATCTTGAATTCTTCAAGTGGAATCGGACCAATAATGCCTAAGTGATTACGTGTAGGCATGAGGAATACAGGAATCGCACCACACATAATGATGGAGTGCAGTACAGATTTATGACAATTACGATCAACTACAACAATGTCACCCGGCGCCACTGTGGAGTGCCATACCATTTTGTTAGAGGTGGACGTGCCGTTGGTCACGAAATAGCAATGATCTGCATTAAAGATACGTGCAGCATTACGTTCAGAAGCAGCGACAGGGCCAGTGTGATCGAGTAATTGGCCTAACTCTTCGACTGCATTACACACATCAGCACGCAACATATTCTCACCAAAAAATTGATGGAACATTTGCCCTATAGGGGACTTCAGAAAAGCGACGCCACCGGAATGACCAGGGCAGTGCCATGAATAAGAACCATCTTGTGCGTAATGCACTAAAGCGCGAAAGAAGGGCGGCGATAATCCATCGAGGTAGGCACGTGCTTCACGAATAATATGACGTGCCACAAATTCTGGCGTGTCCTCAAACATATGAATAAAGCCATGTAGTTCACGCAGTATGTCATTCGGGATATGACGTGAAGTACGCGTTTCACCATACAGATAAAGAGGAATATCGGCGTTTTTATACCGTATCTCTTCCACAAAAGCGCGCAGTGACTTTAATGCATGTTCAGTTTCTTCTGGCGAGCCACCACCAAATTCTTCATCATCAATCGAGAGTATGAAAGCAGAAGCACGTGACTGTTGTTGCGCAAACTGCGATAAATCAACATAACTGGTCACCCCCACAACTTCCATGCCTTCTTTTTCCATGGCATCGGCGAGAGCACGTATGCCCAAACCTGAGGTGTTTTCAGAGCGGAAATCTTCATCAATGATGACGATGGGGAAGCGGAATTTCATGGTCTCTCCGTATGACGGGTCACGTCAAAAAAGCGAAAGCGGGATTTTCTCAGATAAGCGGGCGGCGTGGGGGAGAAAGTGCGCCCGAACAGGATTTACTTACGATGATAGATAGCAAAAGCGTAATCAAAGCCATTGCTCTCTGAGTGATGAGGTTCTCTAGAGAATGCAGCCCACTGACTACGATCAAACTCTGGGAAATGCGCATCACAGTCAAACTCGGCATCAATCTCCGTGATAATCAGCCGGCTAGCCAGTGGCAAGGCAGCAGCGTAAATTTGTCCGCCTCCAATCACAAAGCATTCCCCTTCATCTGCAAGCGCAATCGCATCACTCAGTGCAAGCACCGCTTCCACACCGGCATGCTGCCAAGCTGGATTGCGCGTCACCACGATGTTACGGCGATTTGGCAATGGCCTGCCTATAGATTCAAAGGTCTTGCGTCCCATGATGATGGTGTGACCACTGGTCGTGCGCTTGAAGAAAGCAAGATCTTCAGGCAAACGCCAAGGCAAGGTATTGTTAATCCCTATACCACCCTTACGGTCTGTAGCAACAACAAGCGTTAAGCTAGCTGGCATCGTATTCGTCTTTACACAGCGACTGGCGCTTTGATTGCTGCATGTGATTCATAGCCTATGATTTCTATATCGTCAAAACGATAATCAAAAATCGATGCAGGCTTGCGTTTGAGATGCAGCTTGGGCAAAGGGAAAGTGGTGCGTGATAATTGTTCACGTACTTGATCCAGATGATTGGAATACAAATGACAATCACCACCAGTCCAGATGAATTCACCAACAGACAAACCAGTTTGCTCTGCCATCATGTGTGTCAATAAGGCGTAAGAAGCAATATTGAATGGCACACCTAAAAAGATATCGGCACTTCGTTGATATAACTGGCAAGAGAGTTTGCCATCTGCGACATAAAACTGGAAAAACGCATGGCAAGGTGGCAGCTTCATACGCGGAATGTCAGACACATTCCACGCAGAGACAATTAAGCGACGAGAATCAGGATTGCTCTTAATCTGCTCGACCAGTTGCGCAATTTGATCAATATGGCTGCCATCTGGCGCAGGCCATGAACGCCATTGCGAACCATAGACTGGTCCTAAATCACCATTTGCATCCGCCCATTCATCCCAAATGGAGACGCCGTTATCTTTCAGGTATTTGATATTCGTGGAGCCGGCTAAAAACCAGATCAACTCATGAATAATGGATTTTAGATGCAGTTTTTTCGTGGTGACCAGAGGAAAACCCTCTTCTAAGTCAAACCGCATTTGGTAGCCAAAGACAGAACGTGTGCCGGTACCGGTACGATCGGTTTTGGTGGTGCCATGTTCATAGACATGGCGCATAAAGTCGAGATAAGGGCGCATGGGAGCAAGCAGGAAATAAGCCGCTATTTTAACCTGCTTGCTCCTTAAGTCTGAGAGACGCGTAACGGCGTTGTGAAATCATTAATTTCTCACCTTACTCATGCAAGGCAAGAGGCGCATCATTATTTTGCGTTGAACTGTAAGGCAGCAAGACTGGCATACAAACCTTGCCGAGCAACCAAGTCATGGTGCGTGCCAGATTCCACGACTCGTCCCTGATCTAAAACAAGGATGCGATCTACACGTTGTACTGTAGCCAGTCTATGGGCAATGACTAAAGTGGTTCGTCCTGCCATCGCTGCTTCTAAAGCATGTTGCACTAAACGTTCAGATTCTGCATCGAGTGCACTGGTCGCTTCATCGAGTAAGAGTAAAGGTGGATTTTTTAGTAATGCACGTGCAATCGCAATCCGTTGACGTTGACCACCTGAGAGACGAACACCACGCTCACCTAAAAATGATTGATAACCTTCAGGTAGCTTCTCTATAAATTCATGCGCCGCTGCTAGTGTGGCGGCAGCCATCACTTCTGCATCGGTTGCATCTGGTTTGCCATAACGAATATTTTCCATCGCATTCGCAGAAAAGATCACTGTATCTTGCGGCACGATGCCTATGGTATTACGCAAGGTATGTAAATCTAGATCTTTAATATTCACACCATCTAAGGTGATGTTGCCTGCTTGCGGATCATAGAAACGTAAGAGTAATTGAAACAAGGTGGTCTTACCTGCACCAGAAGGGCCCACGATAGCGATCGTTTCACCCGGAGCGATATCAAGAGAGAGAGCTGCTAAAGCTGAGGTATCAGGTCGTGAAGGATAATGAAAATACACATCCTGAATTTTTAAAGCTGCACCTTGAGCAGCTAGTTTAGGTAAAGCGAGAGGATGTAATGGTGAAGTAATCGGGGAACGTTCTGCTAATAATTCCATTAAGCGTTCACTCGCTCCAGCTGCACGTTGTGCATCGCCAATCACTTCAGATAATGCACCTACTGCCCCCGTGACTATCGCTGCATATAAAATAAACTGACTGAGTTCACCCCCACTCATACCGCCATCCATCACCGCATGTGCACCTAACCACAACACAAAAACGATGGCGCCAAAAATCATGAGTATGGCCATCACCGTTAAAATAGAACGAGCACGAATACGATTAATCGCTGTACTAAAAGCTTGCTCGACTGCTTT